>JARRPX010000003.1 GCA_037382465.1 Anaerolineales bacterium
CCCACCCCAAACGGTAGATACTTTTGAGTCAATCTCAACATCTTGTCGAAGAGTTCCCAGGAAACATCGATGGGAAGTGAATTGGTCGGATCGTTGAAGAACGCCTGGAAACCCGGATCCACTTTGCCCGTCAGGCCAGATTCGATGACCATTTCCTGGTTGGCAATGTGTTGGTTGATCAGCGCTGAAATTCCCGCCGGAAGCGTGCCCGCACGAATGGGCGGATGCTCCCTCGGCTGAAGTAAGCATTGGTCTCTACCGCGGCGCCCAGAGGTGCGTTGGTGATCTGCCCGGCGTTTCCCATATTGACGTTCGTAACAAAATCGCCCAATCCGAGCAGCGCCCGGATCACGTTAACCCCATCTTCACCCGAGCGCTCCAACACAAAAGGTATGACGCCATCGATCAATTCACGGGTCCTTTGCGGGGCATTTTTCCGGCGTTCGATACGCCAAGAGACAGGCGTGCAGATAACGCCCCATTCAAATAAGGTTTCAGGAGAACGAATAAAGCCCGGTAAAAATTCGACGAGGTGACGATCGCCAGCCGCTGCGAGAATCCCATAACGTTGGAAAAGGGTGAACTTGACCTGTTCAGCGCTTTGGAACCAGTCATTCCAGCTTTCAACCTCCGCCAGGGTATATTTACGCAGGATTCCGGGCTGTTGCAGATATTGCTTCAATATATCGAGTAGGTCGTACTCCTGATATCTCGCAGAATCCACCCAGGTGAAGTGGTTGATCCCCAACACATTGACTCTGATCTCGTTACGTGTGGGTGTCTCGATGTTCAGGAATTGCCGGGCAATCTGCGCTAAAAGCTCCTGGGTTCCAAATACCTCATGACAACAACCGAAGACCTTCAACTCGGGGGCCACGCGAGTGAGAGTTCGCGTGCAGACGCTCATCGGGTTGGTGTAATTCATCACCCAGGCATCCGGACAGATTCTCGCGATTGCTTCGGCAAAAACATTGTAAATTAGGAACGGAGTCCACGGATCAAGCCCGGCGCGCCGGTGGTGTCGCCAACGGGAAGAAAGAGCCCATATTGTTCGACTAGCCCGATCTCATCCGCCATTAACTCCAGGGGACCTGGCTGGATGGAAATAATGACAAAATCTGCATCCCGCAGCGCTTCTTCTAACGTTGCTACGGCGAAATACCGCCAGCGCGACACAACGCCCGCCTGCGTCTGCATCCAATTGCCCAATTCTTCGTTGAGACGCGCGGATTCCATATCGATATTATAGAGTGCGGCTTCCACCGCCGATGTAGGCAATTTTGAGATGGATGGGATTCATTCTACACCAGCATTTCATTTGGGCTGCTTCATTCAGGCTAATGCCTACTCCGTCGAGCGCCACCTCGTGGCCGCACCGTGCCCTCAGCCAGCACCCGGAACGTCCCCAGCTCCATCTCCGACTCGGTCCATTCCGAGAAGGTGGCATCCATTTTCGTGTATTCGTCCTTGCGTTCGAACAGCCATCGTTCCCGCTGGCCGACGGAGTCCCACATATCAACGGTCAGGTAGCGCTTTGGATCGTTTTCGTCACGCAACAATGCGGTGCCGCGGAATCCCGGCGAGTCGGAGAACAGCTTGCTCCATGCGCCGCCAGGACCATACGCCAGTTCGAATTGGCCCCGACATTCTTCCCTGACGACGAACTGCCAGATGATTTCAACCATGCTGGATTCTCCTTTTCATCCAACCCGGACTATACAAATTTGGAGAAGATCCTACATCCAAGCCCGACCAACAGCCTGGTCTGCACGACGCGAACATCCTCGAGACGACGGCCTGCATCAACGCGGAAAATACTCCTGGCGCAGCATCGCATACAGGTAATCTCCGTGATAGCTCCCGTCGGTGTTCCGCTTGTTCTCCCGCAAATGCGCCTCTCGCCTGAAACCACAGCGTTCTAACACGTTAACACTGCGCAGGTTGTTTTCGTCACATCCGCTGCACACCCGGTGTGCGTCCAAATCCTCGAACAGCATCTTTAGAACGCGGCGGACCGCTTCGGAGATGTATCCTTTCCCCTCGTGATGCACGTCGGCGACATATCCAAGCGTGAATTCCGGCAGTTCCCAATCGGTCGGTCCGACGTACACCTGTCCGACCCACTCGTTTGTCGTTTTCTCAAACAACCCGATGAAGAAACATTCACACGCCGCCCATTTCTCCCCCAATTCTCTGACGACTGCCTCCGCATGTTTCTCATCTTTCAGGGACATCAAAACGTTGCCCGATTCGAACTCGGACAGATGATCCTGATTGCGCAAGCCGGCAGCGTACAGCATGGCGCCATCTCCCGCCTGATAGGCACGCAGCAGCAGTCTTTCTGTTTCAACTTTCCCGGAATTATCAGATAAAGCTTTGCTCACATCCGATGTCCATCCTTTGTTATTGTCTGTTATCTTGATGGACTTTTTTCAAGTCATTTGTAATCATGAAATATCCCAGCGGAAGTGTTTGATAAAACAAGCCCAGAGCGTTTTCGTCGATCTTTTCGTATAAATCAAAGTGTACGTGGGCATCGATATACATCGATTTCTCTCGTTTCATCCACGGTCGAGTTCTAGAAATGCCCGCAGGTCATCGAGCGATCGTTCCCAATCCGTTTGTGGATCGCGAATTTTGATCTTGCGAAACGGATACCGTTCGAAGAGACGCTCGGCGATGGACGTCCACTCCTCGAAGAATTTCGCCATCGCCGCCGAAGTCAAAGAACGGCGTGTAAACCACTCCTGCCGTTCGTAGATTGCGTTCCCCCAAACCTCCCACGAGCCCTCCCTGCCCGATTGCCGCCAGGATCTGTTCTTCTCTTCCGCGATCCGTGCGTGCAGTCGGGCGACGTCTGCCGGCGCCAGATAGATGAGGACAGGATCCAGCGCAGCAATTATCGAATTCAATCGACGGGCACTTTCAAGGATATCTTGCTCCGAATGGCCGGACAGATAGAGATACATGCCGTGTGTTTGCCACAAGCGGCTTTCGATGATGTTGACCTCCTCATGCCCCGCCGCTCTTTCGACGAAGTCCCGCCACTGCCGGAACACATCCGCCTGACGTGACTTCGTCGAAGCGATGATTACGGCCAGGTCTTCCATCTGTCCGATGGAAATTGGATTGTCCTCGGACCACTCGAGATAGCAGTTACAGCGGATCCCCCGTGCCGAGATGTCTCTCGCCAGTTTCTCCGCAGTGCTGGATTTCCCGGAGCATGGCACGCCTTCGATCAGAATGAGATCGGTCTTGATCATGAGAACGAATCCGAACAAGCAAATTTGGTCACCGGCTCACGAGTATGATGATACACCAACTTCGGCCAGGCATGCGGAATTCCACCATAACGGATCGCTCGAAATGGGCGATCGGCCAACCGTCAATTTCCCGAAACGATTGGCGCTTGAAGGCTAATTACATATGCGGTAGACTCATTCCCTGCAAATCGATCCTCATTCCAATCTCGTCCCTGACTCATTTTCTTTGAATGCACACGGCACTTTCCGGTAGATTCCGCTCGAAAACTTCCCGATGGTACCACCGAGAAAACCGAAAGCAACGGTGCTTGATGGTCAAAGGAGAAACGAAATTGAAAAAGGACGCTATCCGTCGCTCACTGATCGGTCTGGTTTTGCTGGGCAGCATGCTGTTAAACGCTTGTGGTTCCGGCGATGAGATTGCCACCCCCGCAATGCAGTCTGAACAAATTCAAACGCTGGCCGTGGCCACCTTCTCCGCCGGCCTGACGCAGACGGCGTTGGCGATGCCTACCGACACACCTTCTGCAACGCCCACAGCTACAAATACACTCGGACCCACGAATACGCTTTCGGCATCTCCGACGCAGGGCGGAGATACGCTTCCTACGGCGTCTTGCTACCGCTTGGCATTCGTATCGGACGTCACCGTGCCCGACAACACGACCATGACCCCGGGAGAAATTTTCACCAAGACCTGGCGCGTGCGCAATTCAGGCTCCTGCAATTGGGAAATCGGGTTTAAATTCAAACCCACCTACGGTGACGCGATGGGAGGCGCTGCGCTCACGTTGGACAAGACCGTTCCCCCCGGCGAAGAGACCGACCTCTCCATCGTGATGACGGCCCCGAGCGACGCCGGAAGCTATCAGGGAAATTGGAGAATGACCACCACGAACGGAACGTTCTTCGGCGACGAAGTGTATGTACTCATCATCGTCGGCGAGGGCAATACATCGACTCCGACTCCGACAGGAACCCAGCTCCCCGCATCGGAAACACCCACCTCGACGGCCACGCCGACGGAGACTACGGCACCCTGAGATTCCATCGAAAAGGGAATCCCACGACCCACGAGCCGCCCGAAAGATTACGCCGACGACGCATCGATCCATCACGATCCGAGGGCGCGAAGGTTGTGAAACAACCGCCCTGCCCCGGCGAATTGCCCAGGAGCACGCTCTCTCTTGGGTACAATTCTTTAATGGTTCGCCGCTCTTCTGCGAGACATAGAAGGCCTGTGATCTGGGACAGCGGGACGGTGAAAAGAATGTGGCTGTGGATGGAACCGGTCAATTCAAATACCGGAAAAAGGATCAAGATGAGCCGAGGGATTTTCGCCAAAACGTGGAAAACGATCATCCTGCTTGCCTTCCTTTCCGCCTGTGCGGTCGGACCGAACGCGGCGACCGGCTCATCAGCGGCTGGTCAAAAGACCACCGAGGCGAATCCGACGCCCACGCCTGCCGTCGAATACACGGATGAGAGCGAAACCGACCTGGCTGCCCTGATCGTCGAAAACGCAGACCAATTGGATGCAGCCGTCAAGTCCGTGATCGCCGCAGCAAGGAACGCCGTTTCCGCCGGTGAATTGCCGAAAGATGTCGCGAGCGATCTGCTCGACCTGGTACAGGCCGTCGAATCGCTGCATTCCGAGTTCGAGCAAGCCATCCAGGTATATGTCGAACGCTTCAGCGCCCTTTCCCCGGAAGCCGGCAGCCAAATAATGCAAATTGAAGATGAAGTAAAAAGCGCACTCAGCTCGATCGCCGCTTTAAAGTTCGGCTTCGATTCAGGTGGCGCAACCGATGGTGATGCATTGGACCAGTTCGAGGCAGCATGGACGACGATCGAGCTCGATCCGAGAATCTCCGCCTGGCAGGAAACGGTCCTGACCCAAATCGAACGTCGTGAAACCCATTACATGAACATCCAACCTCAATCCGGCCAGGTAGCGGACAATCGTGTGGAAGCATTCGTTCAGGCGCACGATTTCGTGCAGGCCTTTCAGGACGCGCTGGATGACGGCATCTTTACACCAGAAGAGCTGGCGCAGATCAGCCAGATCGGCGCCAACGCCGAAGCCAGCCTCTACAACACCGGGGATCGACAACTGTTCGGATATGCCCAGGCGATCATTCGCCTGACTCGATACGCGGTGCGGGGTGAATGGTCGCTGGCGAGCAGCGGCATCAACGACCTGCGCTTGTCCTTGCCCGCTAAACCGCAGTTATAGCGATCGCCTTCGCTCTCCGTCGTGAATGCTTGATCTCGTTCCGCAGCTAAGATAGACTCGATCAATCCCCCAGAGAATGATATTACCGTCGGCAGCATCGAAATGACCTCGTACGACGACGGAACTTTCGACCTCGTCAGCTGCGCGTCAAGCACGTGCTAATGGCCGTCAACTTGAACAGATTCGCGTTGCGCCGGGGTGACAGGGTAGGACTGCATCTCTTCAGCAAGGATGAAATCCTGGAGATTGCAGGGCGATCGAGCTTCGTCGAAAACGCATCCATCGAAAAGTCTACACTGCAGAACTTGCTGATTTTCTTGCGCATTCGTTTGATGAAAGTAGAATAGAGAGACATGGGAGGGCCAATGTCCACATCAATGTTTCGTTGGGGCGTGATTGGACCGGGAAACATCGCCCACAATTTTGCCAAAGCTTTGGACGTAATCGACGGCGGACAACTCTTTGCCGTAGCCAGTCGTAGTTCAGGCCGCGCTGCAGAATTCGCACAGGAATACGGAGCGCCGAAAAGCTATGCGTCCTACGAAGCCCTGGTCGAGGACGACGACGTAGATGGCATCTACATCGCCACACCGCACCCCTTTCACCACGACCAAACCATGCTGTGCCTGGAAGCCGGCAAGCCCGTGCTGTGCGAGAAGCCGCTGACGGTCAACGCCCGTGACGCAAAGCATCTCATCGATACCGCGAAATCCCGCAATGTGTTCCTCATGGAAGCGCTATGGACGCGCTACCTTCCAATCTACACCCAGATACGGCGCTGGTTGGACGAAAAACAGATCGGAGAATTGAAGCTGCTCGATTCCATCTTCTGTTTTCGTGCACCGGACGATCCCAAACACCGCACCTGGAATCACGAATTGGCGGGCGGGGCATTACTGGACATCGGCGTATACAACATCGCAGTCTCGCAATGGGTGTTCAGCGGCAATCCCCAATCGTTCAGTACCCGCAGCATCCTTTCCGAAACCGACGTCGATGCGCTGACCGCAGCCACGATGGTCTATCCTGACGAACGAATCTCACAGTTCACTTGCAGCTTTCTCGTGGACGGCGTCAACGACTTTGTGATTTACGGAACTGAAGGACGAATCCGCATCCATCCCAACTTCTGGTGCGCCACTGAAGCCACGCTGATCCGGGGAGAACATCGGGACACCTTACACGAGTCGTTTCGAGCCACAGGCTTCGAGTACGAGATCGAAGAAGCGATGCGCTGCATTCGTACCGGACTGCTGGAGAGCCCCGGTATGACGCACGCAGATACTCTGGCAAATATAGAATTGATGGACGCCATTCGCGCCGAAGTCGGCTTGAAGTACAGTTTCGAGTAGAAATCCGTTTTCATCATTAAGGAGGTTAGCCATCATGAACATTCCCCCCGGCAGTCGCCTGGTATTCATCGGGGATTCGATCACCGACTGCGGTCGTGCCCACCCGGCGGTCGAAGACACGCCGGAGGCACTCGGAAACGGCTACGTCAGCCTGGTCGATGCCATAATCACTGCCAGCGACCCGACGTAACGATTGAACATCGTCAACGTGGGTGAAGCCAACGATACGGTAGCCGATCTCGCCGTTCGCTGGGAGCGCGACGTCCTCGCCTGGTATCCGGAATGGCTTTCGATCTTCATCGGAATCAATGACGTCTGGCGTTCGATCGACTTCTAGTCCGGGGGTGAAACACACGTTTCCCTCCAGGAATATACGAACCAATTGAAAGAATTGGTGAGCACGACGAAAGATTCCCTCCAGGGTCTGGTGGTGATGACGCCCTATTACATTCATGCCGACCGCGCCGATCGCATGCGCTCCATGATGGACCAATATAGTGATGCGGTGCGCGAGATCGCGGAAGAGCAAAAAGTGATACTGGTCGACACCCAGGCTGAGTTTGACCGGGTGATGAGAATCCGCGCCGCCAAATCACTGGCCGAAGATCACATTCATGTCAATCTGGTTGGACACATGATTCTGGCGCGCGCCTTCCTCAATGCGCTAGGGTTCGAATGGAAATAGCGGATGGTTTGAACCCCTCGTATGGATATAGGAAGTACATAGGATTGGAGGCGTGATGAACGAGGCTTTGCTAAAGGACAAGCCGATAACCCAAATCGGACTCGTGGTCGACGACATCGAAAAGGCGGCGCTGGCGTGGGCCGGCGCACTCGGTGTGGCGAAGCCCGAGATCATCATCACCGCTCCAGTAGAAGTGGCGCGAACCGAGTACAAAGGAGAATCATCGACGGCCCGCGCCAAACTGACTTTCTTCCAAATCGGTCCCATCATGTTGGAGTTGATCGAGCCCGTCGAGGGAAAGAGCACCTGGAAGGACCATCTCGACGAACACGGGCCAAGCCTGCACCACATCGCCTTCGAGGTGGATGACATCGATGGGATTTTAACCGACCTCGGCGGTCATGAAATGACTCTCGTGCAGCGCGGCGAATTCGAAGGGGGGCGATACGCGTACCTGGACGGGCAAGCGCAATTCGGTGCAGTCATCGAACTATTGGAGAATGATTGAATCCTCGACTCCTTATAGACCGATCCACCGCTCGCATTGAAAAACTGGAAAGCAACGATTTATGCAAACACTGAATGGACTTCGTTGGAAACCAAAATGGGTCTCGCAGCTCGGTTGCCTGCAGGGCTGCCTCGATTACCTGGGCGTGCCGGTGTCAGACGCCTGGCTGTTCGGTATTTCCGGCCATGCCTTCGTGATCAACATTCACGAGGAACTCTGCCCCAGCGGACCAACGGCATGGAAGACCGAGCACATGACTCAACTTTGTCAGAATACCGGCTGTAAGATCCGCCAGGTCAGCGCCTATAAATCCCAGCCGGATTTCACCGGCAAACGGGAAACGGCCTGGCAGGAAGTCCGTCAAGCCATCGATCAGGGAAAACCCTGCTGCGCATGGGAACTCAAAATCCCGGAATTTTACGTGATCCATGGATACGACGAAACCGGCTATTATTTCAATGGCCCGCTTTGCGACGACGGCTGTGGACCGCTGCCGTGGGACAAACTCGCCGACACCGGAATCGGCTGGCTGAACGTCTCGATCATCGAATCGGCTGAAGCGGCCGATCCGAAGGCCGCCATTTGTGAAGCATTGTGCTTCGCGCAAGACCACGCCAGACATTCAGAGAAATGGACCTTTCCCGGCTACGCCACGGGATTGGAAGGATACCAACTCTGGATCGCCAGTTTGGAAGAGAAACGAGGTAACGGCGGCGCGGCTTACAACGCGGCCGTCTGGTCGGAGTGCAGGCAGAACGCGCCTGCTTTCTTGGTACAGGCCAAATCGAAGTTGGATGAACGTCATACGGATACGATCGAAGCCGCGATCGGCCATTACGAGATCGTTGCAGAAAAGCTTCGCCTCGTGGCGGACCTTTTCCCATTTTTGGGGGTTAGCGAACAAGAACAGGCGATGCATCTCGAGGACGATGCGCGCCGCAGTCGAGCGATCGACGCCCTCCGGGCCGCATACAGTGCGGAAGAACTGGGTCTGGGAATGCTGGATCAGCTCGCCAACGAACTATGAACTGCCACGGCTGATAAATCACCTCTGAAGGAGTTCTCAATGCAATACGGTTACTTCGACGACAAGGCCAAGGAATACGTCATCACCCGTCCCGACACCCCGCAGTCCTGGAGCAATTATTTGGGATCGACAGAGTATGGGGCGATCATCACCAACAACGCCGGCGGTTATGGTTTCTTCCGCTCCGGTGCGCGCGGACGCTTTTTACGCTTGCGTTTCAACAGCATCCCGATGGATCAACCGGGTCGATACTTTTACCTGCGTGACCATGACAGTGGGGATTTCTGGTCGGCGTCCTGGCAGCCCGTGGGGAAACCCCTTGACCAGTATGAAACGACCTGCCGCCACGGAACGGCGTATACCACGATCGAATCGAAGTATGCGGGAATCGCAACCGAGTCGACGTACTTCGTCCCATTGGGGCAGGCATTCGAATACTGGCGCTTGAAGGTGACCAACGAGAGCGATCGGCCGCGGGAACTTTCGATTTTCTCGTTTTGCGAGTTTACCAATCAGTGGATTACGTGGCAGGACCGCGTCAATCTGCAGTACTCCCTTTTCATCGTGCGCGGGGAACTCGAGGACGGCATGCTGCGAATCGCCATTCACGACAATCTTCCCGCCAACGAAGAACTCAGTCTTGAGGATGGCTACTCCACCCTGACCTGGATGACCCTCGTCGGGGCGCCGCTCGAAGGCTACGATGCCAGTCGAGAGGCGTTTCTCGGCCCCTATCGTGCCTACCATAACCCGATCGTCGTCGAAAAGGGCGAGTGCAGCAACAGCAATGCCTACGGCGACAATGCCTGTGGTGGCCTGCAAACGAATTTGAGTCTCACGCCTGGTGAAAGCCAGGAGCTGCTCGTCATGCTGGGCATTGGCGATGCGAAATCCTTCGGCAAACAGGCACTCGCGGAATTCGGTTCGCTCGAACGCGCCGACGAAGAACTTCAGCGGTTGAAGCGCAATTGGCACTCGAAACTCGGTTCATTGGAAGTGGATACGCCGGACGAAAGCTTGAATCATTCGGTCAACGTCTGGGGATTGTACAACTGTCTGGTTACGTTTGCCTGGTCCCGCGCCGCCAGCCTGGTCTACAACGGCGAGCGCGACGGGTTGGGTTTCCGAGATTCTGTCCAGGACATCCTCGGCGTGATCGCCGCCATCCCACAAGAAGCCCGGGAGCGGTTGAAATTGATGCTCACGGGCCAGGTATTTAACGGCGGCGCCATGCCGTTGATCAAGCCGTTCGAACATCGCCCCGGAAATGAAGATGCTCCACCCGGTGAGGAATTCCGCTCAGACGATTGCCTGTGGTTCTTCAACGTCGTCCCGGCTTACGTTGCCGAAACCGGCGACGTCGCTTTTTACGACGAGGTGCTGCCCTACGCCGATCGGGGTGAAGACACCGTCTTCGGCCACCTGCGCCGCGCCCTGGAATTCAACCTCGAACGCACCGGCAGGAACGGACTTCCCTGTGGATTGGCGGCAGACTGGAACGACTGCCTGCACCTGGGATACCAGGGCGAGAGTCTCTTCGTCGCCTTTCAGGTACGTCTGGGGCTGACGATTTATGCCGAGATCGCCGAGAAACTGGGCAAACGAGACGAAAGTGAATGGGCGCTCGACCAACGCGATGCATTGGACAAGAAGATACAGGCCTGTGCCTGGGACGGCGACTGGTTCATCTGGGCCATCGACGATCAAGGCAAGGTGTACGGCACCCACGAATTCGAGGAAGGCCAGATCTACTTCAACACACAGGTTTGGTCCGTCATCAGTGATGCCGCCACGCCGGAGCAAGCGACTCGCTGCATGCAGTCCGTGAAGGAACATCTGGCCACGCCGCACGGTCTCATGCTCTGCGCGCCGCCGTTTGTCCATACGACCATCGACGTCATGCGCGCCATCGTCTTCAACCCGGGCATCAAGGAAAATGCCGGTATCTTCCACCACACGCAGGGTTGGGGCATCATGGCGGAGTGCATGCTGGGGAATGGAGACCGTGCCTACGAGTACCTGCGAGCATGCATGCCGGCGAGTTACAACGAGCGGGCTGAAATCCGCCAGAGCGAGCCCTACGTTCAAGCGCAAACCACGTACTCCGTGTTCTCGCCCCGGGCTGGCAACACCCGCACTTCCTGGCTCACGGGCGCAGCGGCCTGGTTCTACTTCAGTATGACGCAGTACATTCTGGGCATTCGGCCGGAAGCCGACGGACTGCGCATCGATCCCTGTATTCCCGGTTCGTGGGAGGGATTTAAAGCGACCCGTCGCTTCCGCGGCAAGACGGTCAAGATCGAAGTCAAGAATCCGGACAGCGTCTGCCGAGGGGTCAAGTCGATGACACTCAACGGATCCGCACTGCATGACAATCTGCTGCCGGCGGATAAACTGGGGGAGGAGAATCGCGTCGAGGTCGTGATGGGGTAAAAGACCGGCGCTATAAGCCTAGGCTCGAACCGCTGCACTTTCCAGCCGACTCGCTTCCCATCCCAACATGGCCTTTTTACGCGCCACGCTCCAGCGGTAATTGTGGATTTCGCCGACCTTGCGGATGACGCGGTGGCAGGGAATGATGTAGCTGATCGGATTGTGTGCGACCGCATTCCCCACTGCTCGTGTGGCAGACGGGTTGGATATAAAAACCGCCACGTCTTGATAGGTCACCATCGCGCCGCTCGGAATCGCCAGCAGCGCCCGCCAGACATGGATCTGGAAATTGGTCCCCTTGAGCAGAAGATGTAGCTTCCTGGATTCATCCACCTGCATTGGTGCGAAGATCCTTTGGGCGACGGGCGCCAGTCCGTGTCGGTCCTCGACGAATTCAGCCTGCGGCCACTCGCGCTTCAATTCCTCGAGACTCGCTTCGTGGTCATCCCGGGTCGGGAACTGCAGCGCGCAAATCCCCCGTTCCGTCGCTGCCAGCAAGCATTCGCCAAACGGTGTGGGAAGGAAAGCGAAAGAGATATCCAGGCCCTTGCCCAACTGCTTGTACGCGCCCGGGGTCATGGCTTCGTAAGTGACGAAAAGGTCGTGCAGGCGGCTCGCTCCGGACAGTCCCGCATCCTGCGCCGCATCGAAGACGCTGTGTGATTCGCGCAATCGTCCTTTGGCATATTCGAGCGTAAGAAAGCGCAAGAACTGATTCGGCGTCACGCCCGCCCAGCGTTTGAACAAGCGCTGGAAATGGAACTTGCTCAAGTTCACGCTTGCCGCGATCTCATCCAGGCTGGGCTGACGTCGAAAATTGCGTTCCAGATATTCGATAGCATTCTCGACGATTTTATAGTGATCCGATTGTTCGACGATCCACTCATTCATGGCTACAGCATACTCGAAACGACTGCGATGTTCCACCCGAATCTTGCGGATTTTGGGAATTGGCGAACGATACTTCTACTCCTCCGAGAGACAGCACGCCACGTCCATCGTCCTGCCGACAAAATCGATCTACCGCAAATCGTGCGATGCAAATCGTCGCTGGATCGATGAAAAGGTTCGAGCGATCGAACCAGCTCGAATTGACGCCGCGAATCGGTAATATCTGCCAGGTGAAGTGGCGCTCGAGGTTGAAGTCAGATCGCAATTCTTGCCGTACGGTCGGCAGGTTTTACAGATCGACGAAGCGCACTTTTCTCGACGTGGAATCTACGAGGGCGATCGAACTGCGGCCGTTCATACCCATCAACTCACCGGGATTGAGCAGCACACAATCACCGAGCATCTCCTCGTTGGCGGTGTGATCATGCCCGTAACAGACGAGATCGTAGGCCGCGGACAACGCCAGGCCACGAGCGATCTCGGGGTAGTGGTTCACGGCCACGACCAGACCATCCAATTCGACTTCCGCCAGCGCCCCGTGCAGGGTGATCGCCGGGAAGGCACTCGCTTTCTGCGCGATGAGATACGTATCCCCGTCGTTGTTTCCCCAGACGATGTGGATCGGCACCTGGGGCAGCCCCTGCCCCAAACGGGTTACCATGAAGGGCGCGCATAAATCACCGCAATGGAGTACGACGTCCGCTTGCCGTAAGTGCGGCAGCGCCTGATCGAGTTTCCAGATATTATCGTGACTGTCACTCAAAACGCCGATGATCATATCGTTTCTCTCCATTCCATAGGGTCAAGGCCGTTGAAATGAGGTGGACTCGACGCGCCGTATGGATCAATAAACGGGAGCCTTTCCTTTACGGCCCTCTTCATCCCCTCATACGGTCTGTTGTTTCATTCAATGCACGCAGCTTTTCGGCGAGCTGCAGGGTCAACTGGCTCTCCTGCATGCGCCAACGCCAATTTCCCGAACTCGTTCCCGGAACATTCATGCGCGCCTCGTTGCCCAACTCCAGCAGATCCTGCATCTGCGCCAACGTACGATCGGCTTTGGAACGCCAGAGAGCGCGAATCATGTCCCAGGCTACGTGCGTTCCGTCACTTCCAGTATAACGCCGAAAACGATCGCGAATTTGTTCCGGTGCATTTTCGTACCAGCCGCGCGCAGTATCGTTGTCGTGGGTGCCCGTGTAGGCCACACAATTCGACGGATAGCGATCGGGCAGGAAAGGATTTTCGGAATCGCCGTCGAAGGCGAACTGCAGGATCTTCATGCCCGGTAACCCGAAACGATCGCGCAGCGCTTCCACCTCCGGGGTGACGAGGCCCAAATCTTCCACGATGATCGGCAAACCACCTAACGCATCCTGAAGCTTGTCCAGCAATTCCTCTCCCGGAGCGGGCTGCCAGGTTCCCTGCTCTGCCGTCAAGTTGGCCGCCGGTATCTGCCAGTAGCGGTTGAGACCCAGGAAATGATCGAAGCGGACCAGATCCACCCAGCGGAGCACGGCCCGAAAGCGACGGATCCACCAGTGGAATCCATTCGCCTGCATCTTCTCCCAGCGGTAAAGCGGGTTTCCCCAGCGTTGTCCGGTGGGAGAAAAATAGTCCGGGGGCACACCGGCGACATAAGTCGGCATTCCATTCGCATCCAGTTGAAACAACTCCGGATGCACCCAGGTATCCACGCTGTCGTGAGCCACGTAGATAGGCAGATCGCCGATCAACTCCACGCCGCTGGCCCGTGCACGCTGGCGGACGGACTGCCACTGCCGGGAAAAGACGAATTGATGGAAACGGTACTTATCCAGGGAGGATGCCATCTCTTCCGCCGCTCGCCCAATCGCATCGGGGCGGCGCGCGGCCAACTCTGTTTCCCAGGACGTCCAGGGCAACCCGTCGTGTGCTTCCTTGAGTGCCATAAACAGCGCGAAGTCGTCCAACCAATCCCTGTTTTCATTCTCGTAGGTTTCGTAGACCTGTATCAAAGATTCGTTCGCGCCGCCGAAAAACCGTTCAGCCGCGAGATCGAGAGCAGAATACTTGAACGCCATCACATCGTTGTAGGCGATCCGATCGGGCGGAAAATCGGGCACGTGATCTAAATCTTGCTGCGCAAGCAAACCATCTTCGACCAGGCCATCCAGGCTGATGAGCAGCGGATTCCCGGCGAAGGACGAATAGCTCTGATATGGCGATTCGCTGTATCCTGGCGGACCCAGGGGCAGCATCTGCCACAAGCCACAGCCGGATTCACCCAACCACGCCAACCAGCGATTTGCTGCCGACCCCAAATCGCCAATCCCGCAGGATGAGGGCAGTGAAATCGGATGCAGCAAGATGCCGCCGGCGCGTTCCATCTTCCTTGGAACCTCATTACGCATGGGATCGGTCCGCCAGAGCTCGCTCGTAAAGCTGGAGGTACGCTCTGGCTGTGTTTTGCCAGGAATGGTCCTGCGCCATACAGCGCAACTGCAGACGCCTCCAATTGGCTGAATCCCGGTAGGTCGCGAGCGTCTCTCGAACGGCCGCTGCCAGGGACTGCGAATCGGCAGCTTTGAAGAGGAAGCCCGTGCCACGATCGCCGCTGTATGGCGTGACGGTGTCTTTCAGACCGCCGGTCTCGCGCACGATGGGAACGCAGCCGTATCGCATGGCAATCAACTGCGTCAGTCCGCATGGTTCGTATCGGGAGGGAACGAGCAGCATGTCACATCCGGCGTAGATCCTGCGCGCCAGCGCCGCATCGAAACGCAGAATCACACGCGCTCGCTCATGAAGAGCCTCCGCAAAGTCCAGCGCCTGACGCTCGTACGCTTCCGATCCCGTGCCTAACAAAACGAACTGCCAGGATTCGTCCCCGAGCGTCTCAAGTGCTTCCAGCGCCAGATCGACACCCTTCTGCTGATCCAGACGAGTCACCATGCCGAGCAGGGGAACGGTTTCGTCAACCTCAAGACCGAGCTGCTCCTGGAGGGCACGCTTCACCTCAACTCGTGGGGCCAGGTCCTCGGCCGAAAAATTCACCGGCAGCGCTTCGTCGAGCGCGGGGTTCCAGACCTGGGTATCGATGCCGTTTACGATTCCCACCAGTCGGTTCCGTCGCGCACGCAGAAGGATTTCCAATCCGTAACCAAATTCGGCGGTCTGGATCTCGCCTGCGTAACTCGGGCTTACCGTCGACAGCCAATCCGCCTGCGATAATGCCATCGCCAGCGGCGTGTGGCGCGCCCAATCCGGAAGTCGAGTGTCTTCCACGGGAGGCAGGCCGTATTCCGTGAGCGCGTCCTCCGTTCCGGCTCCCATGTAGGCCAGGTTGTGAATGCTGAAGAGGCCGATCGCGTCCCGCCAGAAGGAGCCGCGTTCACGATTTCGGATCAGCCAGACGATTGCCGCTGCGGTATGCCAATCGTTCGCATGCACGACATCGGGTTTCCAGTCCAAGGCCCGGCAGGTCTGCAAAGCCGCCAGTGAAGTGAGCGTGAATTTCATCCCTTCCTGGCGCGTGTTTCCATAAACGGAAGTGTCGCTCCGGACGGGCTCGGAGTCGATCAGATCGACGCATAGGCCCTGCCGTTCGAGTTGATGGACGGAGACGGGCGTCTCCCCCTCCTTGTGCCGGACGCGCAGATCGAGGACGGGACGAACGTCGAAGCCCGCATCGCGAATTGAAGGATAGAAGGGCAAACACAGGCGAACGTCAACACCGAGCGCCGTCAGTGCACGCGGCAATTCACCGGCGACGTCCGCCAGGCCTCCGACCTTGACGAATGGAGTCGCCTCTGCAGCGAGGAAGAGAACCTTCATGGTTGAAACCAACGGTAGTCGATTTCCGGAAAGATCTTATCTCGCTCCCACAGTCTTTCGGCTTCCTCCCCATCCGGATTTTCGCATTCCAGGGAATCGAGAAGCAGATTGAAGCGTTCGACGTGCCCCTGAAAGCGTTCGATGGCATATTCGTTCGCCTGTCCCGTCGTGACGAGAAAGGGCCAATCGGAGGACTGCAGCAGCAGCAATTCGCGCGCCGCCTGATCGAGGATTTTACGTTTCACGCCGCGCGCCTTTGGATGAGTCTCGACGGCGGCCAACATGCGGTCTTCCGACTCGTGAATGATCGGCCACATCCACGCCGTGTCCGCATTGTTCCAGACAAAATGCGTCCCGCCGGCTCCCCAGGAGCCCTCCGCCAATTCGAGAGACGTCTGCGGAGGATGCGCGTTGAGATAGGACGAGGCGGTGGTCAATTCCACACTTTCGGATTCCGCCAGATGATGCAAGACCTGGCGCAGCCATTCCACGCCTTCGAACCACCAATGCCCGAACAGCTCCGTATCGTAATTCGAGCACACGATCCCATACCGACCGCTGTCGTGGTTGAATTCACCGAGGATCTGCTCCACCAGATGGGTGAAATGTTCGGCGTGCTGCCTCACTTTGCCCGACGCAACCTCGGGTCGATAAATTTCCTTGTCGGCCAGATCGGCATTCGCGCCCGTGATGCGCCAGTACTGCATTCCAGAGCTGCTGTCTTTCTTGTGAAACTCTCGATAGTCGTAATCGCCGGGGTATCCCCACTCCCCGCTCCACACCTGCAAACCCGTTTGATTGTTGCGCCCCAACACCGCTACGTTGGAACGCCCCACGAGATAAGGCAGGAACGTCGTCGCCGCTTCCGCGGCTTCGAATTCGGTCGCCGGTACGAGATAGCGGCGTGTCACGGACTGATAAGGCCCGATGGCATCTCCGGCAGCGACGCCGACCGGCCGCCCGCCTTCGATCATGTGCGTCTCGGCGAAAAAGAGACGCAGGTCGTGGCGTTCCAGAAAGCTTTCGATCCCGGGACGCGTCCGGCCGTCCGGCGTGATGTAGCCAGGCCGGTAGGCGCATTCGGGCAGCCAAATCGTCCGAGGTGCCCGGCCGAAATGCCGTTTGTAGCTTTCGACGGCCGTGCGGAGCTGCAAATTGATCGATTCGTCACGTTCGAGCAGCGGCAGATAGCCGTGGGTCGCAGCACAGGTGGCAATCTCGATCAACCGCTGGTTTTGCAGGTGGCGAAAGGCTTGGATTAAATCCCGTCCGTACTTGTGCAGGAAACGGTCGCGGATACCCGCGTATAAATCCCGATACATCTTCGCCAGCGCACGCATGTCGTCGTTGCCCGCGGCGTCAAACCGTCCAACATCTTGAGAAGCCGCGTCGATCTTCTCGTCCAGGTAGCTGACGAAGTTCGCCTGCACGTCTTTATCGGCCAGTTGTTCGAGCAAGACCGGCGTGAGAGTCAGCGTCAGACGGGCGGGAATGCCTTTCGAATGCAGATCGTTGAGCGCATCGAGCAGCGGAATGTAGCTTTCCGCAGTCGCCTCGTGGATCCATTCTTCGCCATGCGGCCAGCGGCCTGCCTGGCGGGTGTAGGGGATATGCGAATGTAAGACGAAAGTGAACGCACCCGTTATCATCATGCTCTTCTCCACTCCTGGAAGCTCACCTGATTCTAGCAGAACAGATGCAGCCGTTAAAGACCTGACGAGGACTTCACGGCCCCCAACGAGGCTGCCATTCCGGCCACGCGTTTTCGGTAAGACGGGTCACCTGACCGCCGTAGACGTTCATGATGTAGATTTCGTTGTTGCCATCCCGATACGATGTGAAGGTGATCCAATTCCCGTCGGGGGAGAAGGAGGGTCCCAGATTATCGCCACCGTCCGTAAGCTGGCGCAAATTCTCTCCATCGACGTCGATCAAATAAATGTCTCGATCCGGGCGAGGGCCGGCATAGAACGTCAGCATTTTCCCGTCGGGTGACCAGTCGTTCCGTCCACCCATGTTCGGCAGGTCCGGGGTGACTTTTCGGATATCGGTGCCGTCGGCGTTCATCACGTAGAGCTGCCGCGAGCCCGATCGATTGGAAGCGAACGAAATCATCGTCCCGTCCGGCGACCACTCCGGATCGATGTCGTCCCAGTCACTATCCGTGACGACTCGCGGATTGCCGCCGTCGCTGTCCATCACCCAGATACTCTGGCTCCTCTCTCTTTCGCTGACGAAAACGATCGTGGCTCCGTCCGGCGACATCGAAGGCGCATAAAGGCTCCCCAGCCCCTCCGTGAGGCGCTCGAGATTTTCACCTTCGATGTCCATGCGGTAAATTTGAAATCCTTCCAAACGCCTCGAAGAGAACAGAACGTACGAGCCATCTGGCGTAAGCGAGGCGTAGAAATCCGTGGCCTCCACGCTCGTCAAACGGCGCTGGTTGGCGCCGTCCGCATCCATGATGCAGATGTGATCATACCCTTCCAGGAAGCAGGTGTAGACGATCTTTCCCGTTGGCGGCGCCACCCGGTGGGTTTCGGTGGCCGGCACTGTGGCGCTTTCGGTCGGGAACGACGTGGACGTGTCGGTGGCGATGTTTGTGAGATACGGTTCGACCTGGATGGTCACCTCGCCGCGCCCGGATGCACCAAAGGGAGAGACGAACAGCAAGAACGTGACCACGAAAATGGCCAGGACCGAAAAGCCGCAGCCGATCCCTGCGAGGATCACGTGAAATATCGAGACGCTGCCAAGCCGTTTCAACATCGGTGGTGCGACACCTGCCTGATCCCGTGGGTCAGATCCAGTTCAAGATGCCCATGAAAAGGATCAATCCCGCGATGTCCACTGCGAAGATCGTCCCTACCGTGATCGCCTGTTTGCGAAGCCGCTCCATGTCGAACACCCAGAAGGACACCAAAAAGAAGGGCAGATATCCGATCAGGAAGATCAACCATGGCGCACTCGCGTTCCACCAGGAATAGTCCCAGGTAAGCGCTCCGGTGCTGTGCAGCAGCAGCTCGACGAAGACACAAAACGCCGATCCAAAAATCGCCATCGCAATCCGATTGGGAATCCCCAGGACTTTCATGCGCTTGTCGGGCGGAAGCATTTTCGAAAAGGTGATGCCGGCGATGGCGAACATGAAGCAGATTTCGATGTTCAAGCCGATCAAGATCAAATAGGCCGTCTGACCGGGCGCTCCCCATACCGGGGCTTTTTGGGTGAAGTGAAATACCAATCCGTTCCAGATTTCGTTGAACCAATCCATCCCCCAAAACGCCAATCCTGCAAAAATCAGACTCCAATTTCTTCTTTCCACCTCGACGGCGTAGACGTAGACGACGAGGGCAAACAGCGGAATGACGTACCATTGAAATAGGCTTCCGTCACGCAAGATGCTTAAAGCCTCGGATGCGGATTCTGTCATTGCTGCGATCCTCCACCTTTTGGAATCGTAATCGGGTGATGAAAATATCACAGACGCGCCATGCGATCACACATGGCTGTCCGTATTTCTTAGGTCTTGCGCCGCCGCACGAGATCCGGCGTCTACTTACCCAGGCGTTCCTTCAAGGCCTGCGTCAGGGGCGGCAGCACGTCGAACAAATCACCGACAACGCCAAAGCGGGACAGTTTGAAGATCGGCGCGTCGGCATCCTTGTTGATCGCGACGATCGTTTTCGATGTACGCATGCCGGCGAGATGTTGGATCGCGCCGGAAATGCCTGCTGCGATGTACAAATCCGGGGAAACGACCTTCCCCGTTTGGCCGACCTGATAGTCATACGGAACGTATTTCGCATCCACGGCAGCCCGGCTTGCGCCGACCGCCGCCCCGAGTACTTGCGCCAGGTCGCGGACAAGTTTGAATCCCTGCTGTGCACGCCAGATTTCCTGCTCGGCTTCATCGCTGATTTCCGCCGGGGGTTCAAGCGAAGGACGGTTGGAAACGCCTCTGCCGCCCGAGACGATGATCGCCGCGTCGGTCAGGCTGACCCCGGTTTGCGATTCACGATACCCGGTCACCTCGGTCGCCACATCGCCCACGTCGACGTCGGCATCGACGATCTCGGCGCTGCGGCTCGAGTCGGATTCCGGTTTGGGAAACGCACGACTCCGCAGAGTCAGGATTTGAGGTCGGCGCTCTCGACAAACTACCTTGGTCAACAATTTTCCGGCGTAGATCGGCCGCGTGGCGAGCACGCTGCCGCCGTCGAATTCGTAGTCGATCACGTCCGGAATGACTCCGGTCTCCAGATCGACGGCCACCAGGGCTGCCAATTCCCGCGTGCGTCCCGAGGTCGGAAAGAGCAGCACTTCCGCATCGGCGACGATCGGGGAGAGCACGTTGGCGTAGGCCTCGCCGCGGAAATCCTTCAACGCCGGACCATCTCCCTTGTGGACCACATCCGCGCCGTACGCTGCGGCCTGCTTCACGACGTCATCCACGTCTTGGCCGAGCACCACGGCCGACACACCGCCGCCGAGCGTCTCGGCCATCTGGCGGGCGACGCCCAATGCTTCGAACGAAGCCGGAGCCACATGATTTTCGAAGTGATCGATGTAGACAAATACCTTGTTCGCCATTAGATCACCTTCTCCTCGAGCAAGCGATCTGCCAGTTTGACCGCCTTTTGCTCCGGCGTATCGCCCTCGATCATTTCGACCACCATTTCGATCTTGGGAGGTGCAAAGACCTGCGGCCATTCGACGGCAGATTGTGGAACCTCCTCCAGCCCGATGTCATCCTTCGACCAGACGGGGATTTCCGCCTTCGATGCCTTGCGGATTCCCATGAAGGACGGATAGCGCGGCTCGTTGATCTCCTTGACGACGCTCACGACGGCCGGCAGGGAAGCGCGTACCTGCTGCCGGCCCTCTTCCAGCATGCGTTCGACGGATATGCTCTTCCCTTGTGGATCCAGGGCCGTAATCTCGGCAACCAGATTGAGCGTCGGCCATCCCAGGCGGCGGCCAACCTGCGATCCCGTCATGCCGGTGTCGCTGTCTACGGAAGCCCGGCCGAAACACACCATGTCGACGTCTTCGATCTTCTGAATGGCCGCGGCGATGATCTTCGAAACCACGAGCGAATCCGCGCTTGCAAACGCCGGATCACTAACGAGTATCCCTTCATCGCAGCCCATCGCCAGCGCTTGTTTCAGCGCTTCCTTGGCACTCTCGGGCCCGAGGCTGAGCGCGGTCACTTTCCCGCCGTGTTTCTCTTTGATACGCAGCGCCTCTTCGACGGCGTATTCATCCCAGGGATTGAGTATCATGGGCGTGTCTCCCCAGGAAATCTTCCCGTCTTCGACCGTTACCGTCGCCGCCGTGTCTGCGGTTTGCTTGACACACACTACAATGTTCAAGTGATCCTCCTTCCTGGATTGAGTTTCAATAAATTCTTCGATTCTGGAGATGCATGCCTGATCTGGTTATACTCAGGGATTTTTCCACCTTCCTTCCTGTGCGGGAGATCGAACTTATCTGGGTTTGAAAAATCAATGCCCAGGAAGATTGCCGTTGATCTCCTGGGCATCGTGTCGGGTGCGATCGTTAGAGTTTCCCCTCGCCGGATTGTGCCGAATATGTCACACGTATGTAGTAACGGATTCCCTCATCCGCTCATTTCACTTCTATCGAGCAGTCCGATGACCATGGACCACCCTGACTTTCATTATCGATTATAGCTTCTCCCTCCTGCCGTAACAACCTCTGGACTCTCATCGATGCGGTACCGAGCGGAGCGGACGATCCTGATGCAGGTAGACCTAAAGCAACGGGAATGCTGTCGAAAGGCTATAATAGGCGCAAAATATTGAGAGAAGCCTTTGCCCAAAGCTATACGATTCCGCTGGCCACATATTTTGCTGACGGTCCTTGCCCTGACTGCACTCAGCCCTTCCGCGGTGTTCATCCCGCTGAGCGAAGACGTACGCACTGCGCACCAGGCACTGTCCAGAAGCAAATGGACCACCGCACTCGACTCGCTGGAAGCGGCAATCGATCTCGAACCCGCGCTCCGGAGCGCACACCAGCAGGCGGCTTCGATCGCGCTGCGCAGCGAGGACGCTGAACGGGCGCTGTTGAATCTGGAACTGTACAATCCCCTTCCACCCAATTCCGGGTTTTACTGCCTTGAAGCGCAGGCCGAAATCATGCGGAACGAGATTCGAAGCGCCGTACAAGCGTGGCAGAAAGCGAACGGAGCCTGCCCGGATGAGGCGGCTTACTACCAGGCGCTGCTGCGGCACTATTGGAACCAAAACGATCTCACCGCTGCCCGTTCCGTCCTCGAAGAATGGATCGCACTCGGCGGTGAAGATCCATGGTCTTATTTACAACTGGGAATCTTGCTCGCCGTAACCCAACCCGAGGACGCCATCGATCCACTCCGAAAAGCCCAACAACTTTCTGAGGAGCCGCTTGCCCTCCCCTCCGCCCTCATCCGCGCAATCGAAGACGCCCGCGAGGCGAATTTACCCGCCTACACACTCGCCAGTGTCGGCCAGGCGCTGACGCGATACGCCGAATGGACACCAGCCGTATGGGCTTTCGAAGCGGCGCTCGCACTCGACCCGGAATACGCGCAGGCCCACGCCTATCTGGGATTGGCGCTCGATCGAAGCGGACAGGACGGTTTCGAACAACTGCAAGCTGCTGTTTCCAAACAGCCCCAAGACCCGCTGGCATACGTTTTCTTCGCCTATCATTGGCAGATGAAAGCACAGCCCACGATCGCCAAGATCTACCTGGAGATCGCCGCCCGACTCGACGCGACCAATCCGGCGATCAGCGCACAACTCGCACAGGTATACGCCGATCTTGGAGACCTCGAGGCGGCCAAAAACGCGCTGATGATCTCCGTCACCCTCGCCCCCGAGGACGCACAATTCTGGTACCTGCTGGCGCGATTTTCGATCGAACGCGAGATCGAGATTCAGACGCTCGGACTCCCCGCCGCCCGTAACGCAATGCTGCTCGACAGGCAAAACCCGGCCGGCCTCGTGCTGCTCGGTTACGCACATCTAACCCTCGGAGATTTCGACCTGGCGGAACGCCTGCTCTGGCGAGCCGTCCGGATGAACCCTGAAGTCGCCGAAACCCAGTACTACCTCGGTCTCCTGCGCCGTTTGCAAGGCTATCCCGACCGCGCCCGAGCGGCCTGGGAATACGCCCGGCTGCTCGATCCAGACGGCGCGATCGGTGAACTCGCCGGACGCATGATACAGACCCTTCAATATTCGCCCTGAATCTGGAAGCGCATCTGCATCCCGGAGCCGTTATCAAAAGCCGCATGGAATCGGACCACGATTCACATCGGCCGTGCGGTCTATTGTTCTATGCTAGAATGCGGTCGCAAAGGAGATCGTATTGCAGAAAATCCGCTATCCACTCCGGGTATGCTGTCTCGTGCTGCTGGTCCTGCTTCCCGCCTGTAGTTGGTTTATGCCCGAGGCCGAATCGGGAGCCATCCTGTATCAGGACGACTTCTCCAGGCCGGAAAGCGGCTGGGACCGGTATCACGACGATGTTTACAGCGCGGATTACGAGCTAGGCACGTACCACGTTCGTCTCTTTGCAGCGGACACAGAGGTGTGGGCCCGCCCGCATCTCGATCTCCCAAACGTGCGCATCGAAGTGATCGCCACGAAGCTCGCCGGACCTGACGACAACGTATACGGCATCGTCTGCCGCTACCAGGATGCGGATAATTTCTACTTCTTCATCATTTCGAGCGACGGCTACGCAGGTATCGGCGTGCACAAGAATGGAGAAAGCGTTTTGCTCGGCGAGGACACAATGCAGCCTGCCGCCGTCATCCAAACGGGGAACACGAGTAATCTCATCCGCGCCGTCTGTGACGGTGAGAAGCTGCTGCTGCACGTGAACGGGGTGCTCGTGACTAGCACAGAAGAAACGGAAGATTGGCTCGAAGGGGACGTAGGGCTGATCGTAGGCACCTTCGCCGAACCCGAGGTGGAAATCGAATTCGATAACTTCTCGGTCACCAAACCTTAAAAGAATCCAACTGGAATCCGGAGTGTCATGAACGTACATCTCGACAGCGTAGGTTGTAAACTGAATCAGAGCGAACTAGAACGCCTTGCGCGGGATTTTCAACGTGCAGGACATACACTCGCCGCCTCCCCGGAAAACAGCGATCTGATCGTGATCAATACATGCACGGTAACGAGGGCCGCCGCCGCTGGCTCGCGCAGTAAAGTCCGTTATGCCCACAGGCATAACCCACGGGCGGAGATTGTGCTGACCGGCTGCTGGAGCAGCATGGAACCGAACGCGGCTGCGGCGCTGCCGGGAGTGACCCGAGTCGTGCCGAATTCGGCCAAGGAGGGCCTGGTCGCTGAATTGAGCGGCGGAATCCCGCTGAAACGACCCGGGAAACCGCCGACACGAATCCCTCTTCCGGGGAACCGGCGCAGGACGCGTGCCTTCATTAAGGTCCAGGACGGCTGCGATAATCACTGCACCTACTGCATCACCACATTGGCGCGCGGCGCAGCACGGAGCGAACCGTTCGAGACCATAATCGAGGAGATCCGTTATGCGATCGACGGCGGTGTAAAAGAAGTCGTACTCAGCGGCGTTCAACTAAGCGCCTATGGAAAGGATATATCCGAGGACATGGATCTGCGTTTCCTGGTGGAGCGCATTCTCGATTCGACGAGCATCGCCCGCCTGCGTTTGTCCTCTCTCGAACCCTGGGATCTTCCGCAAGATTTTTTCTCGCTGTGGGAAAACCCGCGCCTGTGTCGTCAACTACATCTGCCACTGCAGACGGGTTCGGAAAGGATTCTCCACCGCATGGGACGTCCGATCACCCCGCAGCGCTACGCGGACTTGATCCATCGAGCACGCCAGGCGATCCCCGACCTGGCCGTCACCACGGACGTGATCGTCGGGTTTCCCGGGGAACGGGAAGCGGACTTCATGGAAAGCCTGGATTTCATCGAAGCCATGGAATTCAGCGGCATGCACGTTTTCACCTACTCCCCCAGGCCGGGTACGGCTGCAGTACGTCTCCCCGGGCATGTGCCGGCGCAGGTCGCCCGCGCACGTGCACAAAAGGTCAAATCGATCGCGGCGGCGTCCAGCCAGGCATATATGTCCAAATTCATCGGTGAGGCGGTGCCCGTTCTCTGGATACGCAGCCGGCAGACGACTCCACGACGATGGGACGTTTGCGGATTGACGGACAATTACATTCGCGTCCATGCTTCCAGCGAAAACGATCTATGGAATCGACTCACCACAGTGCGGCTTTTATCCTTAGCCGAGCAAGGGGGAATGCAAGCAGAACGGATTTACGACCCCGATAAGCCTGCGTGAGACTGATTCTAACGAAAATCTTGCTATCTTTGCTGCCGCCTGGCCGGTATAATGTGGGATATGAAGATAAAACAGCTATTGCAAAACGACCTTAAACGGGCCATGTTGGACCAGGACGACCTGCACAAGAGGACTCTACGCATGGTTATAGCCAGCTTGAAACTCGCAGAGGTCGACCACAAAGCGGAGCTCGACGAACCCGCTATTCTGGCCTTGATTCAGAAAGAAGTGAAATCACGGCAGGAAACCATCGATGAAGCCAAGCAAGCCGGGAGAGACGATCTGGTTGAACGCACGCAAGCCGAAATCGAAGTGCTGCAGGAATATCTGCCCCAGGCGCTCTCTGAAAATGAGTTGAAGGATCTGGTTCAGGAAACCATCGACGAAGTTGGGGCAGAAGGCCCGGCCGACATGGGGAAAGTGATGAAGGCCATCATGCCGCGCATCCAGGGTCGAGCCGACGGGAAAATGGTCAGTGAGCTCGTGCGGGGAAAGTTGAGCGCATCCTAGATTCAAATGGTGAAATCAACCAAGAACACTCGTTCGTCGTTCGTGCTTCGGCTTAAGTCAGCCTGGCTTGCAGCCAGGCTGTGGCTGATCCTCGTGTTGGGTCTCGTCGGCACGATTGCCATCATTTCTCTGCCGCTTTCCCAACGCGGATCAACCTACAATCTCGAGGTCGGAAGCGTCGCCAGCCAGGACATTCTGGCGCCCTACGCGTTGACCTACAACAGCGAAGTCTTGCTTGAAGAAGCTCGTCAGGCAGCCGCCGCTGAGGTCAGTGACATTTATGACCCACCCGACACCAACGTCGCCCGGCAGCAGATCGATAAATTACAAACCGCATTGCAATACATCGACAACGTACGTGCGGACACGATCGCTACAGCGGAGCAGAAGCTGTCCGACCTGGCTGCGATCGAGAATGTGTCCCTCGATACAGACCAGGCCGAAGCGATCCTCTACTTTCCCGATTCGACGTGGGAATCGATCAAGCTCGAGGCCACATCGGTTCTTGAACAGGTGATGCGCAGCGAAATTCGTGAAGGGCGCGTTGAGGAAGCCCGCCGCCGCGTCCCCGCACTTGTGAGCATCACGCTGCCGAGCACACAATCCCAAATCGTGAGCCAATTGGCCTCGGCCTTCGTGGCGCCTAATGCCATGTACAACGCAGAAGCCACCGAAAATGCAAGAGCGGCAGCTCGAGAAGCCGTCCAATCGGTCAGTAAGTCATACGCCAATGGGGAGATGATCGTCAATCGCGGCGACATCGTTACCTCGCTCGACGTCGAAGGATTACAGACGTACGGGCTACTCGATGCCCCCAATACGGCTCGAACGGTCGCGATCCGCGCCCTGTTGGTGCTCATCCTTGGCGGGACCTGGACGCTCTACGCCCACCGGGTGCACGGCAGCCAGATCAGAAACGTACGCCTGGCCACCATGCTGAGTTTGATTTTCATATTCGTCGCTTTCGTAATGCAACTCATGCTGCCCGATCACACCGTACTGCCGTACATCTTCCCGGCAGCCACAGTGCCGATGCTGCTCACCATAATTTTCAGTCCAGGTATGGGCATCGTCACCGCCATGGTCATCGGAGCGCTCGCCGGCTTCCTGACGCCCCGCGGCCTGGAGGTCGGTTTGTACATGATGGTCAGCGCCTCGCTGGCCTGCCTCGTCATCGGACGCGCCGAACGGTTGAGTGCATTCTTCTGGTCCGGTCTGGTCGTGGCCATTTCCGGTGCCTTCATCGTCGCCATCTTCCGCTTCCCCGATCCCGCAACGGACCTGCTCGGAAAGCTTACCCTCCTGGGAGCCGCCGTGCTGTGCGGCATGCTTTCGGCAAGCCTTGCCTTCGGCTTTCTGCTCCTGGTGGGTAGTCTCCTGGGGATGACGACCAGCCTGCAGCTGATCGAACTCTCGCGGCCGGACCATCCCCTGCTGCAGTTGATTTTGAATAAAGCGCCGGGTACGTATCAGCACAGCCTTCAAGTGGCGAATCTGGCCGAGCAAGCCGCCCGTTCGATCGGTGCGAACGCGCTTCTCACGCGCGTTGGCGCGCTGTATCACGACGCCGGTAAAGCACTCCATCCTCAATATTTCATCGAGAATCAGATTCCCGGGCAGAACGTACACGATCAACTCGATCCGGAAACGAGCGCTTCCGTGATCATCCAGCACGTATCTGACGGCCTCGACCTCGCTCGAAAATACCACTTGCCGCAGCGCGTGAAAGACTTCATCGCCGAACATCACGGGACTTTGGGAACGAGTTTCCAGTACAACCAGGCGCTGAATGCGGCCAACGGCGATAGCAATCTCGTCGATCGCAAAGCGTTTACCTATCCCGGACCAAGACCCCGTTCACGAGAGACGGCGATTTTGATGCTCGCCGACAGCGTCGAGGCGAAGGCCCGCGCCGACGTTCCCACCGACGAGAAGGAACTCGACAAACTCGTGCGCTGGATTATCGACGACCGGCTGGCACAAGAACAGCTCTCGCGCACCGACCTCACCCTGCGAGACATCGACACCATCCGGCGCTCGTTCGTCAGCACTCTGAAGAACTTCTATCACCCACGTTTACGCTATCCCGAATCCACTCAAGAAAGCCAATCCTCCGCGCCATCTGCGGCAGATCAAAGATTATCCGCGACGCCGGAAGCATGACCTACCAGGTTCAGATCGTTCACGAACATTCTTGTGAAGAAGAAACCGGAAACCTGGAAGCCGTGGCCATTTCCGTATTGGAACATGAAAATGCGCCGCCGGGCGCTTTAAGCGTCGTCCTCACCAGTGACGAGAGGATCCGTGAAATGAACCATCGTTTCGCCCGGATCGATCGGGCAACCGACGTGCTCGCCTTCAGCGATGGGAGCCGGGACCCAGAGACGGGCCAGATTTATTTCGGTGACGTCACCATCGCGCTGCCCATTGCACGGCAGCAGGCGAAGCGGGCCAATCAGACTCTGGCAGCGGAACTGACGTTGCTCACGATACACGGCGTTTTACATTTGCTCGGTCACGATCACCGAGACGAGGATGAAAAAAACCGCATGTGGCGCACACAAGCGGAGATCCTGCGTAAATTCGGCCACTCTTTCGAACCTTCGGAGCTCGAGACATGAGTTCTCGCCGGGACGTCTCCGCCTGGATCGCCGCCTTCAGGCATGCCTTTGCGGGCCTGGGACAAGTGATTCGCACGCAGCATAACGCCTGGATCCATGCACTGGCCACGATCGTGGTCGTTGCCGCCGGGTTGTGGCTTCAGGTCGAAAAATGGGAATGGGTCGCGTTGTTGTTGGCCATTGCCATGGTATGGTTGGCCGAATGTTTCAACACGGCCCTGGAATTGGCCGTCGACCTTGCGAGCCCGGACGTACACCCATTGGCTCGCCGGGCCAAGGATGCCGCTGCTGCAGCGGTTCTGGTTGCGGCCATTTTTTCCCTGATCATCGGCTTGATCATCTTCGTTCCGCTGCTTGCAGCGAAAGCTGCGACATAGCGGCGGTCCCTGTATTTCAGCATCAGACGCTTATCGTACTTTCGAAAATAGCATTGCGAGTGCTCTTTTTCTATGCCATAATCCGCTTATAGTTACAACGTACAAATCCTTTTTCGAGGTCGCAAGATATGTCATCGGAGGCAACCCGAGGTTCACTCTATCAAGCTTCTACGGCAACTTTCGATTTCAATAATCCATCTCAAGCTTTGAGTGAACTGCTCGAACTCATTAAAAAGCTGCTCGATCTGGATCGTGTTGCGCTTTATGAATACAACGAAGAAAGCTCTGCTTTCTTGCCCCGCATGTCGATCGGCATCTCGACTAGCGAACTCGGAAAAGTCACATCATCTTCTGAAAATCCCGTACTCAAGGAAGCGCTTTCGAAGCACCGTTCCACCTTCACAAAGGACGGAAAAGGTACGCTTTCGCTGCCTCTCACGCCCGGCAACATTGCCTGCGCGCCGTGTTTTACCGGAGGTCAAACCGTCGGATTGATTTTTACGGCATCCGATTCGAAAAAGACGTACGATATCCAGGAACTGGCGGTTATCGATATTCTATCGACGAGAGCCGCGGAAATTCTGTCGTTGTCGAAACAGAGTGCCAGCCAGAGCTTCCTGCTTCACAAATTATCGCTGCTGTATCAGGCGAGCCACGCCATCACCGGCACGAAAGATGCGGAAGAAGCCATTCGACAAACCGCCATTCACCTGCTCAGCGCGACATCGGGCGACAGCTGTGAGATTCTCATCCTGAACGAAAGCGGCAACGATCAAACTTATCGATATCGCCAACAGTTGGCGAAAGGCATACAGCAGACCGTCACGCCGCTCTCGGACGATCCCATGCCGGACTATCCCATACACGAGACGGTTCTGGAAAATCTACAACCGGTTTTTCTCAGTGTTTCTCCGGCCAGAGGTTCCGCGCAGGACATCGCCATCATGCAGTCGGAAGGAATTTCTGCAGCGTCCATCTTTCCTCTCGCCACCGGAAACAACGCATTGGGAATCGTCCGCGTCGTATACAAACAGCCCGGAAAACAATACGATCCGCAGGAAATTGAACTTGGCCATGCCATCGTCAACATCGGCGCAGTGGGCATTCAGGACGCCATCCATCTGAGCACGGCCAAAGCGCGCGCCAATCAGCTTCAACTGCTTGGCGAGATCGGACGAGAAATTACCTCCACCCTCGACCTGGAAGCCGCGCTCGAAAACGCGATGATCAACACCCAGAAGCTGCTCGATGTGGAAGCGTGCGTCCTTTTCCTGCTCGACGAGCGCGGCGAGAAGCTGGTGCTCAAAGCCAGTGGCGGAAGGCACGTCCGTATCCGCGATGTTGCCATCCGCCTGGAAGAAGGTATCGCCGGCTGGGTCACACGCAATCAAAAGCCGTTGATCGTCAACGACGTTCGAACGAATCCCCTCTACCACAGCGCGATCGACGGCCAGACGGGTTTGCTCACTAACTCCGTGCTCTGCGTTCCGATGGCACAGAGGGACGAAGTGCTGGGCGTTATCGAGGCAATCAACCATCCGGACGGCGCCTTCGGTATTACGGATCAGCAACTGCTTTCTTCCGTTGCTGCCTGGGCGGCTGTTGCGCTCGAAAACGCCAACCTCTTCCGGCGGGTGACGGAGGAACGCAGTAAACTCGAAGCGACGCTCGTCGAAACCGCCGACGCCGTTGTTCTCACTGATCTGTCGGCGAAGATCATGCTCATCAATCAAACGGCCTGCCAGGCGTTCCGCATCGACGCCGAAGATGCCATGGGGCAGCCTGCCGCGAGCGTCTTTTCGGAAAATCCTCTGGGGGGACTTCTCTCGGACGATCGTATTGAATTGCCCATGCGGCAGGAAGTAACCACGCCGGGCGATCGTACCCTGCACGCCACGATCAGCGAGATCAGCGGCGTCGGCAAAGTGGTCGTCATGCAAGACATTACCGCCTTCAAACAGATCGACCGCATGCGTTCCCATCTGCTGGGCACCGCGGCGCACGACTTGAAAAATCCCCTCAACGCCATTCGTCTGGGCGCAGATTTACTCATGGAAGCAAATCTCACCGATCAACAGCGCAAGGCGCTCAGTATGATGCAGCGCGCAACGGACAGCATGGCGAATCTGATCACGTCCCTCCTGGAAACCATCCGCGTGGAATCCACGGCCACTTTGATCAACGAACCTTGCCCGATCAACGATCTCATTCGGCGGGCGATCGAAGATCTGCGGCCGCTGGCCAACGCGAAAGGTCACAGCGTAAATTTCGAAATTCCACCGAAGGATCTGGTGATCATGGGGGACCCGGAGCGCTTGAATTCCGTGATGAACAACTTGCTGAGCAACGCGGTCAAATTCACCCAGGACGGCGGAAAGATCGACATCGACGCCGGCTGGGACGATGAGACCGTAACCATCAGCGTCAAGGACAACGGCCCGGGAATACCGGAAGAGGAACTCCCCAGGGTTTTCGATCATCTCTTCCGCGGCAGGATCGCCGTGGAGGATCCGGAAAACCCGATCGACGGCACCGGGCTGGGACTGGCGCTCGCGAAGACCGTCATCGAGCAGCACGGGGGTCAAATCTGGGTGGAGAGCGAGGAAGGCAAAGGGAGCACTTTCTACTTTACCCTCCCCAGGTTGAGCGACAGCGAAGTCGAGCAGCTTGTAGAGTAGCCGCGATCGCACCCGATCGTTTTCATCACCACCTCACATCCCCCATCGAATTCCACCGCCCACATCCTTTTTTCCGTTCCGGTATTCTGCCGTGCTGCAAGAAGCCCGGCCGTTACCGACACCGCGACGCGGGACGGGTGTGAAACATCGGGACGTCCCGCGAGCAAGACATGATAAGATTCTGGATTGTACGGATCTCGTGGACGATCACGAAATGAGAGGCAATGCTGTGTCGGATATCGGTTTTCGCTTCGGAACTGTAGGCACCCCGCGCTCCACACCCAAAAAGCCGGGAGGATCGATCGGAACCATCCAGTATCTTGCGCATCAGAAACTGTTCAGCTTCGAGTTGGGATGGGTCCGCTCCGTGCGCGTGTCCGAAAAGACGTGCGAGAAGATCAAAGAGACCGCTGCCCAGGTGGACGTCGCCCTCAGCGTCCACGCACCTTACTTCATCAATTTAAACGCCGACGCCGAAGAGTGGCCCAAAAGCCGCAAGCGCTTGATGGACTCCGCACATTACGGGCATCTCGCCGGCGCGACGGACATCGTCTTTCACCCCGGATCCTATTTCGAAAGACCGGCCGACGAAGTGCTCGGAGTGGCCATCCCGCGTCTGGAGAAATGCGTGGAAGAATTGCGCCATGCCGGGAATCCGGTGACGCTGCGTCCCGAGACGATGGGCAAAGGCGCACTGCTTGGGAGCCTGGACGATTTATTGGTGATGTCGGCAAAGATCGACGGCGTCGAACCCTGCCTGGACTTCGCCCACCTCCACGCCCGACCCGGCGATGGCAGCTGCAATTCGTTTGAAGAATGGGCGGCCGTCCTGTCGTCTTACGCCGAGAGCCTCGGTGAAGCGGCGCTGCAGCGATTGCACTGCCATCTCTCCGGCATCCACTACGGCTCAAAGGGAGAACTCAACCACCTCATGCTGCACGATTCGGACTTCGATCTCGAGGGTCTCATGCGCGCCCTGGTCGAATTTGGCTGCGGGGGAAGAATCCAGTGTGAGAGTCCGGAGGACATGGACAAGGATGCGCTGGTCATCAAAGCCGCCTGGGAGAAAGCCGGCGGAGCAAGCCATTGATGTCTCCGGAAAAGAAAGACGCGTTGCGCCGCTTGCAGCGACGCATGCGTACGTGCCGGCTGTGCCTCGAACGGGGCTACGAGATCCAACCGCCGGCGATCTTCTCGGGTGAATACGGCGCCAGAATCATGCTCATCGGGCAAGCGCCCGGCGTAACGGAAGTGGAAGCCGACCGTCCCTTCAACGCCGGAAGCGGCAGCCGCCTGTTTCAATGGCTTGCCGAGGCCGATCTGGAAGAAAAGTGGTTTCGCAGCGAGCAGTACATGACTGCGGTGACCAAGTGTTTTCCCGGCAAGGCCAAGAACGGGAGCGGAGATCGCGTACCGACGCGCACGGAGCAAAATCTATGCCGGCCTTATCTGGATGAAGAGTTGGCGCTGATCGACCCACACTTAATCTTGCCGGTCGGCCGGTTGGCGATCAACCTGTTTTTCTCTGCAAAACGATCCCTGCGTCAGTTGATTGGAAATGAGTTCCGAATCGACGGTCGTTGGGTGATCCCGTTGCCCCACCCGTCGGGCGCCAGCCGCTGGCACCAGACTCACGAAAATCGCGTTCTCATTCAAAAAGCGATCGAAAAGATACGCCGGCGTTGGAAACGGCTGCAAGCCTAACTATCGGGAAATTCGATCTCTTCCCGGCCCAACAGTTTATCGTGAATGCGCTCGACCACGATTTCCAGATGTTTCGGCTTGTGGACGAAATCCAGGTCGTCGGTACGCAAGGTCAGCACCGGACAGATATCGAAGCCCCGCAGCCATTCATCGTAGAGCGATTCCAGCAGTCCGAGGTACTCGGCCGTGATGCCGCTTTCCATCTCCCGTCCGCGGTCGTGAATACGCTCAAGCAATACGGGCACCGGCGCCCGCAGGTAAATCAACAAATCCGGTGACGGCAATTCCCCCACGATGATGTCGAAAACGCGGCGGTAGGTGTAATAATCGCGTTCACTGAGACTGCCCAGGCTTTGCGCTGCCCGGGCGAATATTTCGGCGTCTTCGTAGATCGAACGATCGATGATCGCCGACTGCTTCGAACGAGCCAGTTCGAGGTGTTGGTCCGCGCGATGCCCGAGGAAGAATACGTTCAGGTGAAATGCCCAGGCGCCCATGTCGGCGTAGAAATCCGAGAGATAGGGATTGTCCACCACCGACTCGTACGCCGTCTGCCAGCCGAGTCGTTCACCAAGTCGTTCGGTGAGCGAGGTCTTCCCGCAGCTGATGTTACCCGCAACGAGTACGAAATGTTTTGCCATCGGTTTCCGATCCTCTCAGCGAAAATGTCGGGTATTCCGCCAGCTTTCGCCGATCCTTCCAGCGCAGGACTTTAACTGTCCCGTAAGTGATGTTATCATGGATTCATCGACCAGAATCAGCCGAATAGAGATCGCGGTCTGCGATCTCAACGAATTTCAAACAGGAAGAGGATAACCATGGCAAATTCGGTTTTAATTGCATACGCAAGCAAGTACGGCGCGACGAAGGAAATTGCCGAGAAGATCGGCGAAGTGCTGCGCCAATCAGGATTAACTGCTGAGGTCCAACCGGCAGACGGCATCAAGGACGTTTCTTCCTATCAGGCCGTGGTCCTGGGAAGCGCCGTCTATGTTGGAAAATGGCGCAAGCAAGCCGTGAAATTCCTGAATGCCAACAGCAAGACGCTGGCGAACATACCTGTCTGGATATTTTCAAGCGGTCCGACGGGAGAAGGTGATCCGGTCGAGTTGTTGAATGGCTGGCGCATGCCCGAGAGCATCCAACCGGTCCTCGACCACATCCAGCCTCGAGACGTCGTTGTCTTTCACGGAAAGCTCGACGCCGATAAGTTGAACTTCATCGAACGCCGTATGATTAAAATGGTCGAAGCGAAAATCGGAGATTTTCGGGATTGGACGTCGATCCAATCCTGGGCTGAGGGCATTGCAGACAACCTGAGCTGACCGAGTCGACGACCGGCTACGAGCAGCAGTAAACCAGGGAGGCGCAGAGACCGCGGCGCGTATGCAAGGCGAACGCACTCGGCGCCCTGTGCCTCCTCCAGCTTATCCGCAGTTACAATTCCGCCGCCAACAGACGACTGAGCGTCTCGCGCGTGTCCCGCTCGCCTTCGAGACGGGTTTCTCCGCGAATCGCACCATCTCGCAGCAGAAGCACGCGGTCGGCGTAGCTTGCGGCGCGGAAGTCGTGGGTGACCATGATCACCGTCTGGCTGTCCTCGTCGCAAAGGCCGCGCACGAGTTCGAGCACGCCGGCTCCGGTCTTTGTGTCCAGATTGCCCGTCGGCTCGTCCGCCAGCAGCAGCGCAGGTCGGTTGGCCAGCGCACGGGCGATGGCCACACGCTGGCGTTCCCCGCCCGAAAGCTGGCGCGGCAGGTGATTGGCTCGCTTGTCCAGTCCCACTCGCTCGAGCAGTTCCACAACCCGTGCTTTGCGTTTCGCCCGTGCAGCCCCCGCCAGGCGCATGGCCACATCGACGTTGCCCGCAGCGCTGAGCGTCGGCAGCAGATTGAAGGTCTGAAAGACAAACCCCAATTCCCGCAAGCGCAGATCGGCTCGCTGCCCGTCGCTCAAATCCGAGAGTGCGTTTCCGGCGATGAACACCTCGCCTTTCGAAGGTCGATCCATCGCGCCCAGCAAATGAAGCAGACTGGATTTGCCGCTTCCGGAAGGACCGACGATGGCCACGAACTCCCCCGGTTCGACGACCAGGTCTACCCCCCGCACGGCTTCGACGGAGACTCCGTTCATTTGGAAAATCTTCCAGACGTCTTTCGTTGATACAATTGCTTCCATCTTTCACCTACCTGATTTGTTTTTTACTCGTACCGTAATGCTTCCAGGGGATCGACCTGCACCGCTTTCCAGGCAGGCAGCAGAGAAGCCCCCAGACCGGTTAAAATCGCCAGCAGGCTGATGTTCAGCCATTTGGTCAGAATCACGTCGGCCGCGCTGACGGTACCAATTTCGACGAACACTCGTATGAATGCCCACAAAGGGCCGGCCAGCAAGGCGCCCAGAACACTGAGCAAGAGCGCTTCACTGGCGATCATGCCGAAGACGGTCGCGCGGCTGGCGCCGATCGCACGCAGCACGCCGATGTCGCGCCGCCGCTCCATCACGGCGATGATCATCACGATCATCACGAACAAGAACGCAACCAGTATGGCGACGCCATCGACCATGTCTGCGAGGCTGTACACCGAGGCGTACATGGCGCGCACGTTCTCTTCCACATCCGCGGGAGAAGCGGCTGCAAGCTCTGGATAGTGGCCTTCCACCTGAGTCTTGATCCGCGCCACCTCATCGACGTTCTGCGCTGCAAGGATCACAGCGGAAACGCTGCTCGGGCGGTCGAAAAGCCGCTGGGCAGTGGCCAGCTCCATCATCACCATGCCGTCGTGTACGGCAGGCGCCCGATCGAGCAGGCCGACGACGGTAAAAAACTCGCCAAGTACGTGGATCGTCTCCCCGATCTCGACACGATGCCCGGCTTCCTGCCCGTAATAGGCTGCGGCGCCCTGCCCCAGGATGACGCTTTGGGGATCCTGCAACGTACCTGCTCCTGCAGCGATCTTCAACGAGCCGAGGAAAGCGATTTCGTGTCCCGGTTCGATGCCCAACGCACGCGTCGGCGGCGGCGCGCCTGGCGCCGGCGGTTTCGTCAGGGGCACGTACAGGATGGCCGAACTCCTGGCTACGTCGACGCCCGGCATGGCCAACAGCTCTTCCGCCACGCCGACGTTTATGCTGCTGCTCGGCGAGGGGAAATCTTCCACCACCGATTCGCTCGTCATGCTGCGTTGGACGAACACCTTGCCCGCCAGCGCCTCGAGCTGATCCTGCAGATCGTTCTCGGCGCTCGACATCATCGTCGTCATCGCCAGGTAAATCTGGACCGATACGGCCACACCGAGGATCGTGAGCAGAGAACGAACCCACCGCTGCCGAATGTTCCGGATCGATAAATGCCACATACCCATTCTCCTCAATAACGCTGGCTTACCGCCTACGAATAACGCAGGGCTTCCAACGGATCGACCCGTACCGCCCGCCAGGCGGGGATCAACGATGCCCCAACGCCCACACACAGCGCCAGCAAACCCATCTGCAGCCAGGCCGCCAAAATGACATCGGCGGGGCTGGTGAAATCGCCCACGAGGACGGCCCCGATCAATACCCAGATCGGCCAGGCCAGCAACGTTCCCGCCATGCTCAACGTCAAGGATTCGCCGGCGATCATGCGGAAAATCGTCCTGCGGTTCGCGCCGATCGCCCGCAGCACGCCGATGTCGTGCTGACGTTCCATGACGCCCACGATCATGACGATCGTGACGAAAAGGAAAACTACGACGTAAACCGCACTGTTGATCATGCCTGTGAATCCTTCGGTCACACTCATCATTTCCATGGCGGCGTCCATGACCTCTTCCTGGCTGCCCGTTTGCAGGCGCGAATCCATGGCCTCGATCTTCGCCCGGATCGAGTCGACGTCCGCGACGCTTTCCATCGTCAGAATGACGGCCGACACGCTCTCCGGCCGTTCGAAGAGAGCCTGGGCGCTGTCCAGATCCATCAATACCATCCCGTCGAACAAACCCGGCGCCGCAGCGAGCACACCTGCGACGCTGAAACGCTGATTCAACAACTCGATCGTATCCCCGGGCTGTGCCGGTACATCATCTTTTGGACTGAGCTGTTCCGCGGCGCCCTGTCCGAGGATGACGCTTCGCGGGCCCTGCAATTTCCCCTGGCCGGCTGAAATCTCGAGATCACTCAGGAAGGCCGTTTCGTGGCCCGCTTCCGTTCCGACGGCAGACAAGGCCGGCGGCAATCCGGATATCGGAGGGCTGGCCAACGGCAAGTAGAGGATCGCCGAACTGGCCTCCCAATCGATGCCATCGAGATTCAGGAGTTCCTGCGCCAAATCATTCGAAATGCTGCTGCCCGCCGAAGGGAATTCTTCCATCTCCGATCCCTCGGTCGTCGGCCGTTGTACGAAGATCCTGCCGGCGAGGGCGCTCAGTTGATTCTGGAGATCGGCTTCGTATCCGGATATCACACCCGTCACCGTCAAGTTGACCTGGACTGCAACGGCGATCCCGAGTACGGTAAGCAGCGAGCGCAGCCGCCGCTGCCATAGATTCCGCATTACCAATTGCCACATGTTCGTTCTCCTACACCAAATTCCAGCGACCGCTCATTCGTACCGCAGCGCTTCCAGAGGATCGATGCGCACTGCCCGCCAGGCCGGGATTAATGATGCCCCAATTCCGACGATGATCACCAACAACCCCATTTCCAACCACCCGGAGAAAATGACTTCGGGCGAACTGGAAAATTCACCGATGAAATAGCTCCCGATGACGGCCCAGAGCGGCCAGGCGAGGATGGCGCCGCCCAAACTGAGAATGAGCGACTCACTCGCTATCAATCTGAAAATCGTCAGCCTGCGAGCTCCGATCGCCCGCAGCACCCCGATGTCCCGGCGGCGCTCCATCACGGCCACGAACATCACGATCGTGACGAACATAAACACAACGGCCACGGTGGAGCCGTTTATCATGTTGAAGAAACCCATGACCGACTCGAGCCGCTCACGGAATTCGGCCACAATTTCCGTTTGGCTGGAAGATTTCAAATCCGGGTAGTTGATTCCGACCGTTGATTGAATTCGGGCCAGGCTATCGAGCGTCTCTGCAGAGAGAATGACGGCGGATACGTTGCCACGATGGTTGAAAATTTCCTGGGCCGTATTCAAATCCATCATGACCATGCCGCGGTACAGATTGGGTGATTTCCCCAAAACGCCGACCACCTCGAGTTCCTTTCCAAGAACCTCGATCGAGTCGCCCGAGCCAATCGGCGGTTGACCTTCGGCGCTGTAGCGTTCTGCCGCCGCATTTCCGAGGATTACTGCGTTGGGTGTGGTCAAGACGCCTACCCCTTGTTCCACCTCGATCCCACCCAGAAATGCATCCTCGTGACCCGCTTCAATGCCCAAGGCGAGTTTGGACGGCGGCAAACCGGGTGCCGGTGACGTGGTCAACGGCACGTAGAGAATCGCCGAACTCGCTTCCCGATCCACGCCATCCATTTTCAGCAACTCGTTGGCAACGTCTTCCTCGATGCTGCTGCTGGGCGAGGGGAACTCTTCACTCTCGGCCTCTTCGGACGTCGGACGCTGCACGTAGACCTTTCCGGCCATGGCAGTGAGCTGGTTTTCAAGATCGAGTTCAAAACTGACCTTGATGCTGGACATGGTTAGAAAAAGCTGGACTGCGACAGCCACACCGAGCATCGTCAGCAACGAGCGCAGCCGCCGTTCCAATAGGTTGCGAAATGCTACGTTCCACATAATGTTCGTTCTCCCTTGTTTCCTATCCCTTACTCATATCTCAGCGCATCCAGCGGGTCGACGCGCAGCGCCTGCCAGGCGGGCAGTAATGAAGCCAGTACGCCGACCGGAATCGCAATCGCGACGATTGGCAGCCACGCCAGGATGACCGTGATGTCGACCGGCATGCGCCAGAGGAGCCCGGTATAGGCGATCGACATCGGCAGCGCCGTGAGTGCGCCCAGGAGACAGATCGACATCGATTCGGTCAGCACCATGGCGAAGATCTTCCAGCGCTGCGCCCCGATGGCGCGCAGCACGCCGATCTCCCGCCGCCGTTCCATCACGGCCACGACCATGACGATGGTGACGACGACCACGACGACGGCGACGACCGTGTTGTTGATCATGCCGAAGAACGTATTTTGCACGTCCACCCATTGGCGGGCCTTGGAAAGCAGTTGTGCTTCACTCGAAGCGCGCAGGTCCCCGAACTGCGTTTCGACGTCACCGGCCAGTCGATCCACCGCGTCGATCGATTCGGCCGCCAGCACAACCGCCGATACGGCAGCCGGTCGGTTGAACAAATCCTGCGACGTGGCCAAATCCACCATCACGATGCCGTCCACGAACTGCGTCGCAGGCTCCAAAACGCCGGCTACGTTGAATTTCCGGCCCTGCACCTCGATTTCGTCACCCGGGTTAACGGCTTCTCTCTCACTCTCGATGCCGTAGAGCATGTCTTCCATTCCGATGAAGGCCGTGCTACCGCCGCTTCTTCCAAAGTAGGCTGCGGCTCCGTTTCCGAGAATCACGCTGTTTTCGGAGTCCAGAGTCGCGCTTCCCATTTCTACCTCTACCGACCCCAGGAGTGCGGATTCGTGCCCGGATTCGATCCCGACCGCCAAAACGCTGGGCGGATTGTTGGGTATCGTGCTGGGAACGAGCGGGACGAACACGAGCGCAGAACTGCGGGTCCGATCCACACCATCGAGCGCCAGCACTTCAGACGCCGTGCTCGCTTCGATGCTGCTGGCGGCGTTGGGAAAGCCCTGCCAGCCCTCACTGTTGGGCATCGTTTGTTCGACGTACACTTTGCCGGCAAAGGCTTGATACTGACGCAGCATGTCCAGTTCGAACGTCGCCATCAAGTTATTCAAGGTCAGATACAGCTGCAGCGCCACCGACACGCCGAGAATCGTCAGAATCGTGCGCAGTTTCCGCTGGCGAAGATTGTGAAAAGCGACATCCAACATCTTGTTTTCCTCCTACGGCCGGCTTTCCAATTGTTCCAGGCGTTCGTCACACAAATCCAGCCAGCGTAAATCCGCCTGCAGGTGCAGGATCGCGCCTTCGATGAGCAGCGAGACAAAGGGATCTTCCGGCGCCTCTGCAGCGAGGCGGGTAAGATCTCTTACCCGCTGCAAGTATGCCTTCCGTTGGCGGGCGATCATTTCCAGCGCGTCGCCGTAGCCGGCCAGGTGCCGCACGACCAGTTTGATAAAGAACTCATCCCGCAGCCGGTGGGTCTTTTCCACCGGATGGTCGAACCAGTTTTCGAGCTCTTTTCGGCCCTGCTCCGTCAACTCGTAGGTCTTCTTACCGCGTCGATCATCCTGTTCGACGACGGCACTGACCAGGCCATCGCGCTCCAGGCGTTGCAGCGTGGCGTAAATCTGACCGAAGTTGATGTCCCAGCTTCCTCCGAGCGCCTGCTCCAGAGCGTTTTTCAGCTCGTAGCCGTGCCGTACGTCGCGTGCCAGGAGGCCGAGAAGAGCGTGACGCAGCATCCGGTGTTCCTTTGTTTATGTGCGCAGTATATATACTCGGTATATATTACAGAAAACAATGGGCTTTGTCAAGGAGGAACGAGGAACTCGATTCTCTACCGAATGCGGGGAAAAATCCCGACCGATTGCTTCGAAGCTATCACGCACCGAGTGCCGGGTCCATCGGGCGGATCGGGCCGTGTCCGGGATAAACGCGCCTGGCGCCGCGCTCCCACAGCAAGCGCCAGCTTGCAGCGACGACGACGGGATCTTCCAGGCCGACGTGATCCGGCTGCGTGAGATCGCCCGTGAAGACCGAACCATCGTCGAGCAGCAAGGAGACGCTGTCTTCGGAGTGACCCGGCGTGTGCAGGATGTCCCCGGGGATGCCGATGCTCTCCAGCAGCGCCCTGCTCCCGGCGCATGAAATCGTGGTGTTGCCCTCCAGCGTAATCTCCGTGTAATTGTCCGCGGGCTTGATCCAGGTTTTCATCTGCGGGATCGCCTCGACTTGGACGTCCATAACCAGCAGCGGGACGCCGGCCAGCTTGAAGTCCTGCGCCAGGCCGGCGTGATCGATGTGGAAATGCGTGGCCAGGGTGTAGCGGATCTCTTCCAGCGGCACGTCCATGCGTTTCAGAGCAGCGCGCATGGTACTCATGCTGCCCGGCCAGCCGACGTCCACCAGCAAGCGTGACCTGCCCGCACTGACGACCCAGTAATTCGTCGAACGGTAGCCCACGTTTATGATCGTGATCGATTCGGCCAGCATATCTTTCCTCAAACACCACGAGATTCCCGGACGTCGTCGGCGTCGATCGTAGGGATGGTCTGCGAACCGCTCCTACATGCTTTCTTCTCGGAAGGAGAGGAAAAAAATCGAACATCAAGTCTGGCGATTGACTTGATTGCTCCAGCGGGATCTATCTACTTTATCGCTCGTCGGCGGGAATTTCCAATTCCAGCGAATACTCCCGATACCCCATAGCGGTATAGAATGCCCGCGCGGCCTGGTTGTCGACGAGCACACCCACAGTCAGCCGCTTGTCCACGGGCCAGATTTCTTGGCGCAGGATGCGCATCGCTTCCCGGCCAATTCCCTGGCGGCGGTGGGCGCGGTCGACGAATATCTGGCGTAGATGGATGGTGTCCGGATGATCGCGATGCTGCGTGTACAAGGCGTAGGCTACGACTGCGCCATCGATCTCGAAAAGCGCAGCTTCATACCCACCACGCAGGAACTCCCGCATGCGCTCCTCGAACCAGGCGTCGGATTTGGAACGGTTGCGGTGGCCTTCGTCCTCGACGAGCTGCCGGTTCATGGCGCTCAACTGCTGCACATCCGCAAGCGTGGCAATTCGGTAGCGCATGATTCCCATCCCGATGCTGCGGCGACGCCGCGCAGAGAATAATCTAAGGGCTGGTAAGAAGGGTTGTCTGAAGGAACCACTTTCGACACGCCTGATGTTAACGCACCAGGGCGCGATAAAGCATTTACGGCTCCCGCCGTACGATCCCGAAACGATCGTTCTGCGCCGCTGATGCGTTTACAGACCGCGGCGGACTATCCTTCAGAATCGCCTTCGCCCGGTGCAGCCTTCGCACCGATGAATTGGCGGCCAAGTACCACCGCACCAACGATGATCAGCACCACCGGCACGATGAACTGGGCCGTATCGGACGCAAGCAGAAACGCCATGGCCATGAGCGCCATGATCCCGCCGGGAATGAGTGCCCACCAGTTTTTGGGATTGCGCAGATAAACGACGAAGAAAGGCAGCCCGATTGCGAGAAAGACGTAGGCGGGGACGATTTCGTCCTCGAGGATACCGGTCTCGATCAACGGAACCATGACACCGATGGCAACGAGCGCATACGATGGGACGAGCCACCACCATTCTGTCCGATTACGCAGATAGACGTACAGAAAGGGGATGGCGATCGAACCCAGCACGAAGGTCGCCACGAACGAATCCGTCAGCACTTCGAGCGTGAGCAGTGCAATCAACAAGGCAATCGCCAGGAAAACGTAGGAGACGATGAGCATCCATTTTTGTTTTCGATCCACTGCGTAGGCGGCGTAAACCCCCAGGCCGGCGACCGCCAGGACCGCCACCCAAATCCACGCGCCGATATCGGTGAACGTTTGAATCAACAACATCCCGCCGACGAGCACCAACAATCCACCCCAAACGATTGCTTGTCGATCCATTTCTCGTTTCATCGGTCTTCCTCCTCCTGAGCCTGTTCAACGAATATATACGTGTATATCATACACCGAGTGTGTCTCTGGTCATCGCCCCGGTTTTAGACGATACGAGTGCATGGGCCTGTAGCGAATGCCGTTCTCGACTCGCTCCGATCCTTCCGGTAGAAATCCTACTCTGCGATAGAATTCCACCGAGTTCGGCGACGCATGTACCGTGACGGACGTGATTCCGGCATTTGCCGCATGACAATGCTGGAAGGCCCGAGAGATCAATTCGCGACCGATGCCCCGACCCTGATGCGCCTCATCCACGAAAAGCAGCGAAATGTGTTTCGCCTCGCGAATCTCGATCATGCCCAGGAGCGCGTCACCTTCACGGGCCAGGATCACCTTGTGCCCCTCCCGAGCGCGCTCGGCCAGCGCTTCGGGTCGAACGTACTTGCGAAATTCGTCGATGCCTTGCTGCGAGAACTGCGGCGCAACGAGCCGGTCGAACACCGCATGCACCAATTCACAGACCGCAGCTTCTTCACCAGGTTGCATCCCCTGGTATGAAATGCATCCATTGCGCATACGAACGCTTCCCTTCCAGCCGCTAAAAGAGCGGGTTTTTCCCTACCGGGTAGATCTCTTGATTGAAACGGATCAATTTCCAACGGCGATCGGTTTCATCCCAGTCAATTTCGGTGACGCTCGCCGTGTCGACCTTCAAATTGAAACGCTGATACACAGCGAGGTCCAGGACATGACAAACCAGCAGGCGGATGAGTCCATCGTGGGTTACGACGAGGATATTCCCCACGTCGGTCATCTTCTTCTCGTCGACGAAGGCGGCGATGCGTGCCAGCGCTTCGGACCCCGTTTCGCCTTCCGGCCAGCGGAAATCCCGATCTTGATCGACGAGGGCACGCCACACCTCGGGATACTGCAACGGGATTTCCTCATCCGACAGATACTCAACGATGCCGATGTCGATTTCGTTGAGGCGGGGATCGACGAGCGGAACGATCCCGCGTTTTTTCGCCAGGGAGCGTATCGTCTGTCCGGTGCGGAGGTACTCGCTCACGTAAATGGCATCGACACGGCGTTTGCCGAAATAGCGCTTCAACTTCGCTGCTTGCCGCCTGCCGAGCGCACTGATGGGTTGGTCGTTATGCCGCAGCTGCGGATTGTGGAAGTCGCCTCTGGCCTTGTCTGCATGCCGCACGACGTAGAATTTCATCTCTCTCCACCGTAGTCAATCGACACCACACAACGCTTTTAGCCTACATATGGAAACACCGTTTCACTTCAGTGGACACTGGTTTTCATTCGGTTTAATTCGAATAGCTGCCGCAGATGAAATGAGTGTACTACACATCGAGATCATCATCCTCTGGCATTTCATACAAATCCGTGAAGCACAGTCGGCTTCCTTCTTGGCGCAGACTGTGCAAACGTAAAACGAAGATGTATTGTATTGGGACGGATACACCATGTCATTCAGGCCGTGTTGGGTAATAATATTGAGGATGATTTTCAGCGCATCGACGGACGAAGGTTCAAATTACAGATCGCCATGGACGCGGATAAGCAGCACATCGTAGTGACCACGCTTGGGGTGCCGTGCGTTGAAGTCGACGGAAAAATTAAAACCATTTCCCGTCGCCAGGTGCGGGCGCTGTTGTATTACCTGGCTTGCGGACGGGGCAGCGTGGCCAGAGAGCAGTTGTGCTTTCTATTCTGGCCGGATCGAGCGGAGGACGAGGCTCGCCGAAACTTGAGTATCCTGCTTTCTCATCTCCGCCGAACGTTCCACCCCATTCAGATCGTCGAAACGAGCACCGACAGTGTGATCCTCGAGAATGAAATCGTCAATCTCGATCTGCACGAGTTCGAGCGCTTGCTCGAACTCGGCGGTGGAGATGAAATCGACCCCCTCTTGAAAGCGGTCAGTCTCTACCGGGGTCAATTCCTGGAAGGTTTTTCATTGCCGGAGAGCAGCGAGTATGAATCCTGGCTCACTTTGCAGCGTCGCCGCCTCGAGCAGGAATATCTGCGCACGCTGATGACCATCATCCTGGCCTTTCAAGAGAGGCGCGAATACGATGCGGCTGCCCGCAGCGCACAAACCTATCTGGCCGTCGATGAACTTTCAGAACACGTGCACAGGATCCTGATCGAGCTGTATATCGCCATGGGAGATCGAAATCAAGCGCAGCAGCAATTCGAGCTGTGCTCGAAAATCCTCGAACGCGAATTGGGCGTGCGTCCCTTGCCCGAGACACGCATGGCCCTGGATTCAGCCCCACCAACAGATCGAGAGATCGTTCAAGCAGGTGGCGAAGATGAAGCGACGACCATCCCGGGAGATCGGCTGCCTCTCATCGGACGCGATGAGGAATTGGAGATATTGCGCCGCAGACTCGATCGGGTTCGGTCCGGAAAAGGATCGTTTCTTCTCGTCAGCGGAGAGGCGGGAATCGGGAAGTCGTTTCTCACGCGCACTTTTCTCCGCGAACAGCACGAGGAGGTTTCCGTTTTCTCGGGTGAATGTTATCCGGGTGGCCAACAACCGCCCTATCAACCGATCCTGGACGCTCTCCAACCGCCGATACAACGGATGAAACCTCCGGATTCCGAACCCCCCGATTGGATCGTGACTCTCTCACCGTTCTTTCCCCAACTTAGATTATCCGGCAGGCATGATATGCAGGACAAGCTGCTGGAGACCGCCCCCGGGACATGGTTTCAAGGTTTTTTCAGCGCCTTCAACAGCTTGAGCGGCAGCACGCATCCAACCGTGCTGCATTTGGAGGATCTGCAGTGGGCAGACAGCGCCACCCGCGCTTTTTTGGTCTACCTCGCCCGGCGGCTTGCCGAAACGCCGATGTTGGTGTTGGGGACTTTTCGTTCCGAAGATCACCAATCACTGGAGGAGCTACGGTACAACCTCTCTCGAGCAGGCCCCTTCCACGAACTACACTTACAGGGTTTCGATCCCCAGACCACTTATGCGTTCCTTCAATTAGCGAGCGGCAACGTTAAGTTCAACGCCGAAATCGCCCAACGCCTGTACGAAATTAGCGGCGGTAACCCATTCTTTCTACTGGAGCTGCTGCGATCGCAATCGATCGAAAGCTACAGCGATCCTGCGCTCGATTGGACGGCAGTGCAGCTGCCAGAGACGATCCTGCAGGCATTAGACAACCGCGTCAGGTCTCTCAGCTCACACGCGCGCCAGGTGCTGGAAGCCTGCGTCGTGCTTAGCAAGGATCTGAATTTCGATTTGATTCGCCGGATTGCCGGACGGAGCGAATTGGAGACCATCGATGGTCTCGATGAACTGCAGCAGAAACAAATCCTCTACGAGCAGAACGGCGTTTATTATTTTTCACACGGCATCCTGCGCCCCGTCGTATACCAGAGCATGAGCACCTGGCGCCGCCGGCTGCTTCACAAGCGCGCCGGGCTGGAGCTCGAGATCGAACATTCCGACGATTTCGTCCTTCTCGCCTGGCATTTCGAACGCGCCGGTCCGTCCCTTTCGAATAAAGCTTTGGACTATCTGATCCGGGCTGCGGATCGAACACGCGCAATGTATGCTCACCAAGAAGCGATTGGCCTGTACCAACGGGCGCTGGCGCTGCTGCGGGAAAAAGAAGAGCATGCCAGGACCGCCAGAACGTGGATGAAGTTGGGTCTGGTGCAGCAAATCGCCGGCGAGTATCAACGCGCCCAAAAATCCTACGCCGCGGGCTTCGAAATGTGGCAGCGGCCGATTTCCTCCCTGGCAGCGACCTCACCACTGCATACCGGGAAGACACTGCGCATGGAATGGCGTGAGCCCACGACACTCGACCCTGCCTTCTCCCGGGATACGACTTCCGCAGCCATCATCGATCAGCTTTATCGAGGTCTGTTGGAACTCAATCCGGATCTGGGATTGGTGCCTTCTATTGCGGAGCGATTCGAGATCGATCGAAGCGGCTGCCGCTACACCTTCAAGCTTCGAATGGACGTCGACTGGAGTGACGGGACGCCCGTCACGGCAGATGATTTCGCCTGCGCCTGGAAGCGCGTTCTCGATCCGAAGCACGCCTCCCCCAACGCCAGCCGGTTATTCGACATCAAAGGAGCTCGCGCATTTGCAGAAAGCACGCTGTCCGACACGAAAGATGTCGGCATCCATGTGCTGGATGAGCACACGCTTGTGGTGGAGCTTGAAGCGCCGTGCAGCTACTTCCCATACCTGCTGAGTCATCACGCCACCTATCCGGTCCCTCGCCACGTCCTCGACAGCCGGGGCGAGCACGATTTCACGACGCGGCCGCTCTCCTGCGGTCCCTTTCTGCTGGAGTCCTGGAACAGGGGCAGCGACATCCGCCTGATTCGAAACCCAACTTACCAGGGCCAATTTGGCGGGAATATTGAACAGGTTTTACTCACAACCGACATGGATTGGAACGCCAGCCTCACCGCCTATGAAGAAGATAGACTCGACATCCTATCGGTGACGCGTGCGGAAACAGCAGATCTGGTCCGTGCCCGCAGCCGCAACGCACAGGATTACATCTCCGCACCCGCCTTTCTCACGACGTATCTGGGTTTCAACCTGTGCCAATCTCCGTTCGACGATCTCCGCGTGCGCAGGGCCTTTGCACACGCCATCGACCGGCACGAACTGGCGTCCATGGTCATGCAGGGATTCATCTTTCCGGCCGGCGCGGGACTCGTGCCACCGGGACTGCCGGGAGCAACGCAGGCAGTGGGGTATGCATTCGATCTCGAACGGGCGCGCGAGCTGCTGCGTGAAGCAGGTTACCCTGAAGGGAATAATTTCCCCAGCGTGCGATTCCTGTCCTTTAACGGAAGCGAAACGCGAGTTGAATACCTCTGCAAGCGGCTGAAGGAGGACCTGGGAATCGACATCCACGGCGAGACACTGGAATTTGGCGAACTGCTTCGAAGACTCGATTCACTCGATGCCGACATGTTCCTCATCGGCTGGCTGGCCGATTTCCCCGATCCGATCACCTTCCTGCGCGATTGCCCTTTTAAAACCTGGACCGGCTGGATGAATCCGGAGTATACCTCGCTCATCACCAAAGCCTCGCGAAGCGTGGACACGGACACCCACGTCCGCCTTTGCCGGCAGGCGGAAGACATACTCATCGAAGAGACGCCCATCGTGCCCATTAATTATGCCAGGCACAACCTGCTGGTTAAGCCATGGGTAACGCGCTTCTCACCACCGCTCATGGGCGTTTGGTTCTTCAAGGACATCGTTATCACCTCGCACTAATCTCGACCTCCCATCCCTGTCAACAGTTTGTAAACACACATCCGTAAACTGTGTGTAAGCTTTCCGGCTCGCTTGCAGCGGACGGTCACACACGGATGGTGAAACGGATGGCGGATCAAGAAACGTACGACTCCTTTTTCGTGCGGCTTACCAGGCCAGGAACCGGCGCATCGCGCGCGGTGGATAACGGTATCCGGATCGAGATCGAGCACTTCCAAAGCGGAGAGATCCTGATTCTCGAAACACAGGAGGCGTTCTTCGACTTCTTCCGTTCCTTCACCGCCTGGCCGACAGCCGGACACGACTCGGATTGAGTCAGGCGCATCAGCCGCCGCCGAATGATACGGCGGTCCGTGCTTTCATCAGGAGGGTCACGATGAAACGACGTTTTACGCCATGGAAGGTCAGCTTCTTCCTTTGCGCTCTTGCGTGGATAACCGCGGGATGCGGGCAGACCGCAGCCCAAGGTGGGACGTTTGCCTGGATCGACGTTCCTGTGAACGATTTGACGTTTCCGCTGGGACAGGAGATCCGGATCGAAGGGCATGCGTCCGATCCCACCGGCGTATCCCGCGTGGAGATCTGGGTCAACCAAGAATTAACCTGGACGGTGGAAGATCTTCCCTCCAGTGGAGATTTTGTGAGGTTCTCACAAACCTGGACCCCGCCGGAGGAAGGGGATTACTTCATCCTCGCTGCGGCCTCCGGGAACGGAGGCGAAAGCAGCACACCTGCTTCCGTTATCGTCCACGTCGGGCGGCTGCCCGCCGTCGCGCTCGTGACGGAAGAATCGATCGAGGCGCCGGATCCAGCCACGCCCACACCGGAACCCGCTCTGCCCGAAACGGTCGTGCAGTTCTGGGCCGATCCGCCGCAGATCGAAGCCGATTCCTGCACCCTGCTGCGCTGGCAGGTCGAAAACGCAGAAAAGGTCGTGCTGGGGAGCAGCGAGGTATCGAAACAGGGCAGTTATGAAGTGTGCTTATGCGAGAGTACCAGCTACAGCCTGACCGTCACCGGCCTCGACGGCATCGCAGAGGAATTCAAAGTGTCGATACCGGTGAGCGGCATCTGTGCCCCGCCGACGGTGGAAATCGATGAGAGCCCACCTCCGGCCCCGGCGCTGCTGAAACCACTCGATGGATCGGATCTCGACCCTGTCGCGGATACGATCCTGCGCTGGAACGCAGTCTCGGATGAAAGCGGGATTGCCCAGTATCAAGTTCAAGTCCAACGCCACAGCGGCGATTACAACTGGACCGCCGCGCCCGGGAATCCGTGGACGGGACTGGGCGAAACGCAGCTGCTGTTGAACGTCGAATATGGCTACACCTACCGCTGGCGCGTGCGGGCCGTCGACGGCGCGGGCAACACCGGTCCTTGGTCCGGATGGTTCACGTTCGTGGTCCCCCTCACATAAGGAGGTCGAAGGATGAAGACGAACATACACTTGCGTGAGCGTACTGTGCGCTTGATTCGAATCGCGGGAATTTTGATGCTGGCGCTCCTGCTGGTCTTGATCGCAGGCCATCTCTTGCGTGCACGGGAGCGAAAAGCATATCCGCTGGTGACCATTCACAACCCGGGGAATCATGAAGTTATCGCCCTGGGCAATCTGGCGGACGTCCACGCTTCGGCAGTGTCGCCTGCCGGAGTCGAGCGCCTCGAGCTGTGGGCCGACGGTGATTTCATCGATGCAACGGGAATATCCGGAGATGACACCCACTCCTTCCTGGTCTTGAACGCGGGCTGGGAACCCAGAACGCTGGGACCGCACGTCCTGGTTGTACGTGCCACATCCTCTGCGGGGGTCGAAAGCCAGGCGACGGTCTACGTCGAGGCGGTTGAAGGTCAGGGCAAGATGGCCCAACACATGCTTGCAGAAGGCGAAACCCTGGAGCAGATCGCCGCAGACCATGGCGTGGACGCAGATGAATTGATCGACATGAATCCCGGCCTCGATCCGCTCGAACTCGAGAGTGGGGATTTCGTGAACGTGCCGGGAGGGACCGCCGGTGTTGGCGGCGGTGAGAGCGTCGCTCCTGATTCCTCGGCGGCGGATGAGGCGCCGCCCGATTCTTCCGGCAGGCCGTTGGACCTTACCCTGTTTGGAAGCAACGATCCCTTCGATCCCTCCGGCGCATCCGGATTCCGCTCGGACGAGCCGCTGGTGCTGCGTCTCGAAACGCTGACCCTGGAAACCGGCGCGGCTTACGAATCGCTGCACTGCTACGTCGGATTCGGAGATCGCTCGCCGCGCTGGTATCCGGATGCGGATGGAGATCAGGCAACGAGCGAATACTTCACCTCCGCAGACGGTACTGCGTGGAACGTGGGAGACTACATGAGCGGAGATTCGGCCCCGGCCATCTACTGGCCTGGGGATCAAACGCTTGCCTTCACGATCACCTGTGTGGGCATCCAGGGAGGCGGAACCGATGCACTCGAATTGGGGCCGCTGTCGCTTTCGATCCCGCCCGAGGCGTGGGACGGCGTAATCCGCACGGCCCGCAGCGAATCGGGGGAAGGCAGCTTTTGGATCGAATATCGCGTGACCCCGGGGGATTTGACATCCAAGGGCCCCGATCCTGACATGGCCCGGCCCACCAACCTGTGGATCAATTACAACGGAGGCTACCTGGCCTGGGATTACAGGCCGGAGGAGGACGCAGAAGCGATCGATGGTTTCATGGTTTTCTTGAACGAGACCCTGATCTGGCAGGAAAGCGCGGACACACGCCGTTCATGGCTGCCGGACGCATTTCTGATACCTCCCTGCGGCGAGGCGTACCAGTTCACCGTCGAGGCGTATATCTCTCCCTACCCGTTGGGCGATTACTCGGTACCCCGTGAGGTTTGGGAGGAAGACTACGAGGGAGATCGGGCGACGATCAACGGCGGCGAACCCGGTTCAGCGGATTGCACCCAACGATTCGTAGTCAACTTCCAATCCTTGACCACAGGGAACATACCGGAAGATCCGGTGAACTGGCCTGCCGTCAATTGGGATCATGGAGCAGGGCCGATTCACGGTAATTTTTATACCAACCATCAGGACCGCTTTTTCGACTTCTGGCGGTTCGTCCCTAACCTTGAATACAGCACTGGGCTTCTCATGGCAGAGTCTGCGCAATCCAGCTCGATTCTCATCGCCGTCGAAGAGGATCAGGAAGAGGAAATCTGGTTGGGGTTCCGCATCAGCGATGAAGATGAAGACGGCTATCCAGTCCTTTGCCATGGTTCCGATAATTTAAATCCGCAAGATCTGAGAAATCTCGGATTTTACGTAGGTGAAATCGTGTCCCAGGAGGATGGAGGCGACCGCTGCCGTGTGGCGTACACGATCCACCCGGCGGATGGCAGCTCCGTCGGCCCGGGCGGCGACGCCCTGGCGCTGCCGCAGCTGAATGTCGAAGGCTTCTCGCTGAATCCGGCAAGTGGTCGGCTGCAGATTCACGTTCACAATATCGGATTGGCGGATTGGACGCATCGAGATCTGGATGTGCGTCTGATTACGCATCGAAGAGTGTTTATCGATGACGTCACGTGGGAGGATGTCCAAATCGGCGTTGACGATACCATAATACTACAGTCACCGAGTATGAGTCCGTATCCACCCATGGATGTTTGCGTAACCCTGGATCTCTATGACAGAGTCCTCGAGCTGTATGAATTTCTTGGCGCAACACCTGGCGGCCTTATATGTTCGCCCTTGCCGGATTTAACCATCAGCGATGTGCAGTACGATCCCGCCAGAGAGGCTCTCTTGATCACGGTGCAAAATAACGGGGAGTCGGTGTCGACCGGATCAGGAATTCTGGTCGATCGGATCCTTTGTCTGCGGGTCACATTCGACGACGACACTTTCATCGACGTATACACCCAGCAGAACGTGAACATGGATCGTGTCGATGAACACCAGTATATCTTCCCAGGATTTGACGCAGTGCAGTGGTCTCACACGTATTCAGTCAGCGTGGATCCACTTAATGAGATTGGTGAACTGGATGACGACAATAATGAATACCTCGTACCTGCGGAGCCATGATGGCGGCATTTGGATCGCGTTCTCACCATCGCCATCTCGTCATCACCGCCGGAGTGGCTTGCCGAGAAGCAAGGATCATGCGCCGGCATGGCAGTGAAGCCCAAACCGGTGCATGATCCCTGCGATCCTGCCCGCGAAAAAAGCAATCCATCAGCACTTATCGAAGAGCTGGAGCTGCCTTCATGTTTGCATTGAAGCGGCTGATCCGGCTGTTTACTGCAATCCGACCAACTCCTGCACCGAGACGATCAGCCGGTTGTTCTCCCTGGTGAGGATGCCTTCGATTTCGACATCATTGTCCAGCTTCATCTGCGCCTGCTGCTCGTCACTGAAGTCGAGCCAGAATTCGTTGTGGGCAAAAGCGCCGACCTCGCAGCCGCCATCGTCCAGCTCGAAGTACACGCCGTCCGGCGGACTCAGGTCGATGAACGAGATCTGGCCGATCGTGGTCACGCGCCATCCGATGAGATCGTCGTTCAAATCACAGATGGCCACATCACCGGCATCGTACTCCGAATTCTCGCCAGGGCCTGGCGCACAGCCTGCTGAAACCGAGAGTGCCAGGAACAGACAAATCGTCGAAATTAAAATCGTACCTCGTTTCATATCGTCTCCTCTTTCGCCGCGATAACGTCCCTATCTGGGTTTAAGTGTACGCCTTCCGTGCCTTCTGGCAACCTGGGAGAGGGACCGCCGCAGCTTACCGCCTGTGACCTGTGGAAGACCGCGCAAGTGCTAATAGAAAGGTATCTGGGGTCTGGGAAGGAGAAAAATGTTTGGCGTGCCTAATTTATGATAAAATTTGTCTTATTACGTTAATTTGGAAGGAAATACTTCCTTCACGCACGACACCAACCACGAGGGCTTTATGGGAAAACGACTATCGAGAAGGGATTTCCTGCTGGGCAGCACGATCAGCCTGCTCTCCGGCGCCGGAATGACCAGGTTGGCGCAAACGCTGCAGGGCGAAAACGAGACGCAAGCGAGGCAAACGACTGAGGGCGATGATCCGCATGCCCACTTCGGCATGGTGGGAAACGTGAATCATGTACGGAATGGCTTCGACCCGCTGCGGATGCTCGTCGATTGGGATTACGGTAAAGTCAGCACCATGCCGAACGGCCAAACACTGCGGGAATATCAATTCGTCGCCTACGATAAAGAGATCGAGGTCGCACCGGGCGTGTTCTTCCCCGCCTGGACTTACAACGGCCGCGTTCCGGGACCCACCATCCGCTGCAGGGAAGGCGACCGCATCCGCATCGATTTCACCAACTCGGGCACGCATCCCCACACGATTCACTTTCACGGCGTCCACCCCTTCGAGATGGACGGCGTTCCCGGCGCGGGCCCGGGCGAGATCGGCGTCGGAGAATCCTTCGTTTACGAATTCGACGCCGAGCCCTTCGGCTGCCACCTCTATCACTGCCACTCCCTTCCGCTCAAACGGCACATCCACAAAGGTCTCTACGGCGCCTTTATCGTCGATCCTGCCGAAGGCCGGCCGCCGGCGCGCGAATTGATGATGATCATGAACGGCTTCGATACCAATTTCGACTCCGCCAACGAGGTCTACGCCGTCAATTCGGTCGGTTTCGAGTACGCCCGCCGGCCGATCCCGGTCAAAGTCGGCGAATTGATCCGGGTGTATCTGATCAACATCACCGAGTTCGACCCGATCAACTCCTTCCACCTGCACGCCGAATTCTTCGATTATTACGATCACGGCACCACACTCACGCCGACCCTGCATACGGTGGACACGATCATGCAGGCTCAGGCCCAACGGGGCATCCTCGAATTCAGCTACCGCTGGCCGGGGAAATACATGTTCCACGCCCACGTGAGTGAGTTTGCCGAACTGGGCTGGATGGGCAACTTCAACGTGGTCGACGCCGAGGATTTCGAGCAGGCGTTGGTGGAAGCCGGTCTGGATGCCGATTGGGACCGACGAGCTTTGCACGGCAGCACGGCAAACGGATGAGAGGCAAATTCCACATGACCGAGTCAGGATCGCAAAACGCTGCACCACGGTATGGATTCAATTGGCGGACGGTGCTGCTGGGATTGTTTCCCCTGCTGGTGCTGGGTGCGGTGATCGCCTATTTCCTATTCACGGGCGGTGGATTGGGAAACTTGAGTTCCCCTCCGCTGGAACAGCTCAACATCGAACGCATCATCCTGCCCGAACCGGGATCGATCGCCCTCCACGTGGTCAATGATGGTCCCGTAACTCTGACCATCGCCCAGATCGCAGTAGACGAAGCCTACTGGAACTTCGAGGCCGATCCATCCAACACGCTGCCGCGCCTGAGCCGGGCCACGATCACGATTCCCTATCCGTGGGTGAAGCAGGAAGCTCACCTCATCAAGCTCGTCACTTCGATCGGCACGACCTTCGAGGCCGAAATTCCCATCGCCGTCGAGACCCCAAAGCCCAGCGGCAAGCTGTTGTTGAACTTCGCGCTGGTGGGGTTCTACATCGGCATCGTGCCGATCGCGCTGGGCATGCTCTGGTTCCCGATCCTGCGCCGGCTCAATCCCCGCGGGAGGCACTTCATTCACTCCCTCACCGTCGGCTTGTTGATTTTCCTGGCGGTCGGAACCTGGCTGGACGCGCTCGAATTCGCCGATCAGCTTGCGGCCTTCTGGCAAGGCGTGCCCCTGGTCATTTTCGTTTCCTTGATTTCGCTGGGTGTGTTGGTCGCAATCGGCGCAGTCCGCCGCGGCTCGAGCCGCGTTCTGGACACTTCCTACCTGCTCTCGCTGGGCATCGGCTTGCACAACCTGGGCGAAGGACTGGCGATCGGCGCCGCGTTCGCCCTGGGCCAGGCCGCCTTGGGAACGTTTCTGATCGTCGGATTCGCACTGCACAACATCACGGAAGGCGTGGGCATCGTGACCCCGCTGGTCCGCGAACCTCCCCGCTTCGCTCATTTCCTGGGTCTGATCCTGCTGGGTGGCGGACCGGCCATCCTGGGTACGTGGGTAGGCGGATTCGGCTTCAACCCCGTGCTGGCCACCATCTTTCTGGCCGTCGGCGTAGGCGCCATACTGCAGGTGATCTGGGAAGTCGGCAAACTGGTGGTAAACGGGAGCAAAAAACTCGGCGATCCAGCCTTGAACTGGACGACGCTGTTCGGGTTGAGCAGCGGACTGCTGATCATGTACTTCACCGCGTTTCTGGTGAAGTTCTAGCCGGTGTACCGGTGGGGAATGGGAGAGGTTGAAAACGTAATGTGAGCGCCGCTCACTCGTCTTCGGGCCGGTAAGCCGCCTGCGACATGTCGCCCACGTATTCCGGCAGGTCGGTATGCCCCAGGATCTCGCGGATCGTACGTGCCTCGCCGGTGTGCATCCAGTAATGATAGATGTTGCGCTGCAGCATCGTGCCGATACTTTCAGGATAATCCTTTCCCTTGTACAGGAAATGACCCTCCAGATCCTCCGGCGTTACGTCGTCGAGATACACATCCGCTTGCGCCGTTACCGCACGCCAGACCTCCCAAATCTCATCCAGCGGTGGTCTACTGGCAGGTTTGCCGTACCCAACCCGGTCGTTCAAATCCGGGAATAGCGTCTTTCCCTGGGCAGCCTCCACCCAGTAGCGGTGCTCCTGGTTGGCCAAATGGCCGATCGTCCAACTGAGACAGTTCATCGAGTCGATGCGAACGAGCGCATCTTCTGCAGAAACTGGTTCCATGCAGCGCAGGAATTCGGACCGGGCGAAACGCAATTGGGTGACGAGTGGATGGCAAACCATGGTTGCCCCTCCTTGTTTTCGTATACTCGCTTTGGAATCTTCTCTGCGAATTGCGGCTATTCTAACAGATCGCAGCGCGGGGGACGTACTTGTGGGCGGCGTTCGCCGCGCCTATACTGAAGGCAGTATTGCAGAGGGACGATTTGTGTGAACAGACTCGCTTTGGATTGAGTAGGCCCAATACTCATTTGAGCTCGATGACGATCGCCTGAAGCGGCATTTGGGCGAGGAGTCTTCCATGGTCGACTTGCAGCGGTTGCGTGAGGTGCCGGGTGTCAAAGGAACCGTCCGGGTTTCGCTGGGCGGCGAATTACAGGATCATTCCATCGACGGTTCCCCCGACATCGTGGCGGATCTCACCGCCCGGCTCAGCGCTACAGCTCGACGCGTCGCTGCGGTGATGGGTTATGAAGATTTCGTACACGCCCTGCTCTCCTACCGCGATGGCGGAAATCCGCTGCTCATCATTCCCCAGGAATCTTCATTCATCGGTTTGCTGCTCGACGTACCCCAAACACTGGTCGGAATCAGCGATACCTCACAAACCTTTTACAGCAGAGAATTGATTGCAGCTAGCCATATCCTCACCAGAATTCGAGGACTCATGGAGAGTGAATGAGGATAGAACACACGCAGGCATATCTGGATCGACTCGCAGCTTTGGAAGGGGTTCAAGGTGCATTTCTCTTCGATTCACGGGGAAAAGTTCTTTTCCATTCGACCCTCATAAAGCTGACGTCAGAAAAGCGGAACGTTCTGGCGCTCGCGCTGTCGCAATCCCTCACCGATTTATCCGGTATCCACGCATCTCCGTTAATGGACATCGATCTGTTCTTCGGCCAGGGGCGTCTGGTGATTAAAGGCGTCCCACAGGGTGGATTATGCATCGTGTGCGACAGGCAGGTGAACAACTCCTTGCTCAACATCGCCCTCGAAGAATGGTTCAACTTGCTGCTGGAAAATGACACACAACCCGCCGGCGGGCCGCGCCGTTCAATCCTCGATGAGTTGATCCAAGTCGCGCAGGAGGTATTGGGGGAACATGCAAGCAAGGTCATCAGCATCCTCGAAACGGCGGACGATGAGGGAGAAAATCTTCTGGATGCAATCGCCCAGGCGGAAAAGCTGACGCGGCTGTTTATCGATAAGGATCAAGCCGGGCACATGGCGCAGCGCATGCGCGACCTGGTCCAGGAAACAAGATAAGGAGAGTGGCGAAATGGTTTATGTGTCTTACGCATTGAGCATTTTGGGAATCATCGTGATGGTGGTCAACGTTCTGTTAGCGTTCCGCCTGCGCCGCGACTTGATAGGTGGAGAGATACGTTCGCGCTGGAGTTTGCTGACCAATTTCATCCTCATCTTTCTCGTGGGCTACGTCCTATCCCCGCTGCTGCTGGTCTTCTCCGTGCCCGCAGAATACATGGCTGCGGTTGTTTTTCTCATCTTCCTGCTTGGTGCGATCTTCGTCTGGATCGTGATCACGATCTTGCGCGAGATATTGTCGGTGCTGGAGGTCCTGGAGGAATAACGTCCTTCGTTGCCGGCCACTCCGGTTCAATGATATAGACTACCCAGGACTTCCGCGCCCTTGTACTACCAGATTTGGCGAAAACGCTTTCAACGCTATTGCACTGTTTTCGAGGCGTGAATACACCGCCAGCATCTTTTCGCACACCTCTTTGTTTGTAACGACCTGATCAACTCACCAGGCCCTCAAACATCAAGAGAGATTGTTCAACAGATGGGCCAGGACGCCAGACAGTAGAGAATTGTCGCTTCACTGCGTATCCAAAAAGCAGGCTGACAATGAAGATCGACAGCGCGCCGCCGACCGGCCTGGTCAGGCTTTCGATTACGGTCCCAGTGAAGAACCAGCCAGGAAGATGCAGAACGACGAAGCACAAGGATGTGGCGAGGTTCGCTAACCAAAATGAATGTTGCTGCCGCAGGTTCCCGAGTACCGCCCCGCGCAGCAGAAATTCCTCGAAGAAGGGCGCGATCAGTACGACGTTCAGCAAGGCGTAACTCGGTTGAAATTGGAAGATCGGCTTTCCCGCCAGGAGCTTTGGAATCCAGCCGGTCAGGGCGATCAACAAACCGACGCCGCCGCCCCAGAACAACCAGCCCTTGACGTTGGCGACGTTGAACACCTGCTTCAGATCGCGCCCCCCGAGGCGGACGAGCCAGTACGCCGGCAGGACCCACAACAGCAGCTTCGCCGTCGTCCAATAGACGAAGCTTCTCACGCTCGTCGCCATCCAGGGGATGCTGTCATCGAGCTGGACCTTGACCATCCAGGCGGCGATCCAGGCTGCGATTATCGCCGCAAATATGAGCCAGGTACTCCAGGCGATTCGTGCGGATGTAAGTTGCTTGTCAATTACTGCCATATGCCGACATAATAATTCACGAGGTTGACTGCACTCATTCGAACCAGACTCTGGACCGCCTTCTTGCCAGGCTTAGATGAATAAAAAGCCACATCGAATTCAGCAAAAAGGATATGGCGGAAAGAGTCATAAATTCGGCCAAGCTTCCCCCGAAAAAATAGAGAACCAACCCAAAGATAGACGGTAAGATTCCGATAGTCCAACCTACAATGAGAGATGCCGCGATGGGTCGGAAACCCATTCTAGAATACTGTCTTACGAACGAATAATATAGCAGCTTACCGAAACGCAAAAAGACGACGAAGTTCAACGCCAATCCGATGATCACGAAGACATGCAATGCCGGCAACCACGATAGTTTCTCGTTGATATAATCGTGTGCTAAAGTTCCGCTTGTGAGATACAAGAAGGGAGAAAGATAAAAAACGAGAATAATAAATCGCCTGAGAAAGCCCTTGATCGAATCCATCCGGTTTCCACCAAAAATATCAGTGCGCAGAGAGATCCCCCATTGATATACGAACACATTCAGCGCTCTCTGCCTTACAAATTCACGATCGCCGATGCAGATTTCTAATCGTCGTCCATCGAACCACGAGACGAAATATCCACTTATTTCCACGCCCGCAGCATGGCCTTCACGGACCGGCGCAGTTCCTGAGTGAAACCTGCGCTGAACTTGCGGGCGTACATCATCTGCCCGTAATTGTCGATTCCAGGCGGCCGCTCGGCGGCGGCGGCGAATTTCTCCTGCGCCTGGTGGAACATCTGCGCGTACTCGTCGACTCCCAGCCGCCGGTATTCGTCCTCGAAGACGATGAAATCCTGATCGTAGCGGGTGGTCTGCGGACGTTCCGCTTCCTGCCGGGTCGGATACCCGAAGCACAGCAAGCAGATGGGAAAGACGTATTCAGGCAGCTTGAACAGCTCCCGATGCGTCTCGTAGTTTTCCAGGATGTCCCCGATGTAGCAAGAGCCTATCCCCAGCGACTCGGCGGCGATGACGGCCGTCTGGGCGGCGATGAGCGCATCGCAGCACGCCAGGATCAGGTCGCCTTCTTCCGGCTTTTGCAGCGGGCCCGCGGCGATATCTTCCGCGCCCGACAGCCGGAAGTAATCGTGCCAGCGCTGGTAATCCGCCAGGAAAAGCAGAACCAGCGGCGCCTCGGCGATGAAGGGTTGATTGTCACACGTGCGAGCCAGGGTCTCCCTGGAGGCCTGGTTTTTAACGTGAATGATGGAATAGAGCATCATGTTCCCGGCGGTCGGGGCGCGCATGGCGGCCCGGAGTATCGCATTTCGTTCCGCATCGGCGATGGGCAGCTCTTCGTAGGCACGGATGGATTTACGCGTGTGAATGACTTCCAGCGTTGGATTCATGGCTCAGCATTCCCTCTTGGTGTGAGAAGAAAAAGGTGTCGGGTAGAAGAATTATATAGAAACGTCCTCAGGGCTGACAGCTGAATTCTTTCCCCATCAACGCCTTCAAATCATCCAGCGTCGACACCCCGCAGCGCGGAATGCAGTACTGATCCCAGAGTTCACCCGTATGATATTCCGCACGCAGCGCACCGATGTAGCCCGCTTGACGTAAAACGTCGTTGATTCTTTGATCACGCGCTTCCTTCGTCTTCCAGCCTGCGCCGTAGGGGAAGCAGAAAAACGGCACATTTTCGATCCCAAGCTCGGGATGGTTTATCAAGGCCCGCTTGCTGCCGCCGATTTCGTAGCGCAGTCTTTCTGCGTCGTCCTTGATCCCCTCCAGATTCGCATGCGTGACCGAATGGGAAACGATCTCGTAGCCCTCTCCCTTCAGCCGGCGCAGCTCTTCCCAGGTCATGGCCGGCACGTCGCCCCACATCTTTCGGTTCTTCGCATCCTGCGAGACGTAATCCGTCGAGATGCAAATGGAAGCTCTACTCTTAAAACCGTTAGCCTCGAGCAAGCGGGCAGCCCGGTCGTAAAAATCTCGATAGCCGTCGTCGAAGGTGAGCACGGCTTGTTTTTCCGGGAATTCCTTTTCCTCAGGGTTGACGAGATAATCCGCCACGTCGGCGAGATGGACGAGGCGGTAACCCGATCGATTCAGGTAGTCGAGATGGGATTCGAAATCGTCCGGGCATTGGTGGTACATCAAGACCGGGAAAACTCTGGGAATGTCCTTCAAGCTGCTCCTACGTGATTGCTGTCGGTATGCATCGTAGAAATAGGGATTGCCAACTTTGAGCTAAGGTTCGCCGCCGATCTCGCCTCTGAATCGTAGCCGCGGGGAGACAAACGGTGTCTCCCCGCGGTATTCAACTTCGTCGACGCTTCAACTTGCACCCTGAGAAAGGTTCTTGAGATCTAGATCCCTATTCTCCTTGCGCCCATTCCCGCAGTTTTGTCCCGACGAACGGGAGACCGAAAAGCGGCGCGAAGACGCAGAAATCGAACAAACCCGCCGCCAGCGGCACCAGACCAACGATGGCCAGCACGTAGCCCCACGTTCCGCCCACCGGCCACAACCCCAGATAAATCAAGATCAGGCCGGCTACAATCCTCGTAATCCGTCCAGCAGTCGATGCCATAAATCCAAAAAAGCCTTTCATCTTGCCCTCCTTGTGAATTTTTATCTATAGATGAGATTCTATCAGGTCGAGCGAAAGGACGGCGGCTTTTCGACGCTAAAACCACATTGCCATCTCGATGCCCAGCGCGTCCCATTGCGGAGGATCCGGAAAAATCTTCACTGAATCTGAAAGGATTCTTTCCGCTGTCCAAAGTGCAGCGAAGGCATCGTTCACGTCGTCGTCGTGGACCCGACTCCGAGGATGCTGCTGTCGCACTTGCTGACGTAGATCTTTACCGAAATGATCGTCGATGAGCCTTACACGGACCGCCATTCCGGCTTCGGTTTTTTTCGACTCCGCAAGCGCGATGCCTCCATGCCAATACATGAATGAAAGCTCCGGATGGACTTCATAGATACGACGGCGTGCCAACGCATCGGTTGACACGATTTCGTCCACCTCACGAATTCGTGCATAGATCCCCCAGGCCTGTGCGCCAACTCCCCGCCCATCCACGCTTCGCGTTATCTCGTCCGCCTCCTCGCGGCTGCGCGCCTCGATCGCGGGACGTATCGGCGCAGGAAAGACGCTGCTGGCGCGTGGACTTCCGAGTAGTTTCCTGGCCAGTGCGTCACACTTGCGAGGACCCGAATCCGGTAACCCAATGGGTATATCGACGGCAAGAACTACGGCTTTGGGCATGCGCTTCAGCAGACCCGCCATGGACGGGAAAACTTCCGTAGATATCTCGGCCGAGAGCAGATCTTTCGAGATGCAGATCCAGCCCCCCTTGCAGCCATCGACTCCGGCAATCAGCACCTTCGTAAGTCTCCTTGAATGACCTGAACGTATGATCCGACGGATTGATCATTCGGCA